>CAZRAT010000007.1:0-8945 GCA_964598185.1 Candidatus Woesearchaeota archaeon
ACAGGCTTGATTCCAGGAATCCATATTAATCTAATCGGAATTTTTTTAATTTCTCTATCTGCTTCTTTACTTTCGTCAATTCCTCCAATCTACTTTGTTGTGTTTGTCGTCGCTATGGCTATCACCCACACTTTTGTTGATTTTATTCCGTCTGTGTTTTTAGGTTGTCCAGATACAGACACAGAACTTTCTGTTTTACCTGGACACGAATTATTAAAAAAAGGTGAAGGCTACCACGCAGTTCTTTTAACCTGCTATGGAAGCATTCTCGCAATTTTCACTTTAGTTTTAATTGCCTTCCCTTCAATTTTAATAATTTCAAAAATCTACAATTTTATTGAAAACTTAATTCCTTTTTTCTTAATTATTATTTCAATAATTTTAATTTCTCTTGAAAGAAAAAAATCTATTGCCCTCGGTGTTTTTCTCTTAACTGGTTTTCTTGGTTGGAGTGTTTTAAACATGGAAATAAATCAACCTTTGCTCCCTCTTTTAACTGGTTTATTTGGGGGTTCAATGTTGATCTTGAGTATTAAAAACAAAATCAAAATCCCAAAACAAGAAATTTCAGAATTAAAAATAATAAACCCACGCCCAATTGCCGGCGCATTTTTAGGTTCCTTGATTGCTTCCCCTATTTGTAGTTTTCTTCCAGGAGTTGGTTCAGGTCAAGCAGCAATAATCGGAAACACAATTTCACGTTCAGACCAAAAAGGCTTTCTTATTTTGCTCGGAGCAACAAATACTTTAGTCATGGGGTTTTCTTTTATCTCTCTCTATTTAATTTCAAGGACCAGAACAGGCGCAGCAGTTGCAATAAGGGAAATCATCGGCATACCCTCAATAAACATTTTAATTTTAATTTTATTTGTTGTTTTTATCTCTGGTTTAATTTCTTTTTTCTTAACTAAAAATTTAGCAAAACTTTTCTCTCAAAAAATCACAAAAATAAATTACACTAAAATTTCAATCACAACTTTAATAATTCTTGGGATTATTGTCTTTTTATCTTCTGGGCTTTTAATAGGAGAAAAAATAACTTCTGGGTTTTTTGGTTTATTGATTTTGGGAATCTCAACACTCACAGGAATATACTGCATTCAAACAGGCGTAAGAAGAACAAACATGATGGGTTGTTTAATTATTCCAACTATTATTTTTTATTTGTTTTGAAAAAATTAAATCTTTAAGGAAAATTTAGGTATTTTAAAACTCAAAGGATTACTTACTTTTCTTTTTGTTATTTTCTTTTTTGTTGATTTTTTCACTGTTTTTTTAAAACCCATTTTCTTTTGAACAGATTTTAAACTTTTACTTCCTTTCATTCTATTACATTCCTTATGGGCCAAATTCATTTTAGACCCTCCCTTGGAATAAGGGTGTGTATGATCTAATTCCATATCACTTTGTTTAATTATTTTCTGGCCACAAATATTACACTTTCTTCCATACATCTTCTGATGTTCCCAAACATAAAGCCTTTGTGAAGGAGTAAGTCTTGCTCTTTTCTTTTTTACCAGTTTTGTTCCAAACAAATTTCTTTGTAATTTTCTATCGCTTTCTATCATTCTTTTTTCAAAATCAGAAGCCATAGTTTTCATAAGAATTAATAATTTTTAAACTTTCCTAAAACCATTCCCCCAACTTCTCTTGTTTCTCAAGTTCTTTCCCAAAAATACTATCTATATTTTCTTTTGTAATTTGAAGTGTCTGCTTCAAGTAATTAGACAAATTATATTTCTCAGCCAAATTCAAAGAAGCCTCAAGATATTTTTTTATTCCTCCTTCATGAATTGTGAAAATTATTTTCCCTTTACACCGAGAACAAACCCCACTCAACGGCGGCCGCCTCATTATCTCATTACACTCAACACACCTAAAACCCTGCATTGAAAACTTTCTCAAATTACCCTTCATGTCCCTCATAAAATGCCTTTCTATAATCAACCGCGCAGTATCAGACGTGTCTGCCGCCCTCAACTTTTCAACAAGCTCCATCTGGTGCCGAACCTTATCCTGCATTGTCTCTAAGGTTTTATACGAAGAACAAATAACACTATCATTAAAATTATCTGTATTGTGCGTAAAACCAATCCCAACAAAAGGGTCTCCTTTCTCCCTCAAAACATTTTTAACAAGTTTTATCCCTTTAACTTTTGAAGAAGGTTTCCTCTGCTCAGCAAGTTCATAAAGTTCAAGAGGATAACCAAAACTAAATTCAAAATCCAAAATCTGGTCATCAACTTCTCCTGCGTCAATCTTTGCATTCAAAACCAAAGGCGCATCTTGTGTTCCTCCCCTATGCGACGGCAAATAACTCCTTGAAAAATTTAAAAGCACATCACTCAATAACATTATCGCAGATTCATCGCCATCACAATCTCTACGCACAGCAGCATGCATATATGGGCTCGCATAAACCCCAAGAGAATTTGAAAACCCAATAAAACGACAAACAACGCCCGCAACATTATGCGGCGCCATAAAAACCCCTAACTGCCCAATTAAATCCTCTCTCTTCTTAACATTATGAAAACTTTTCAACCCATAAATCCTCCCTAATTCTTCATCAACAAAATTACAAATATTCATAAAAACTTTATCTCCTTTTTCTTCCAGTGACTCTGGCGAACTCGGAATCAAAACATCATGAGGCATCAAATCCAAAATCTGTTCTTCATTAACTAACTCCTTACCATAAATATCTTTATCATAACCTAATTCTCTCAACTTCTCAACAGAAACTTCAATCTCCTTTGGTTTAAATGAAACAAGAGGCAATTCAGTGCAATCAAATCTAATTGTCCCGTCTTTATTAACTTGCAAATCATTCTTCGCCCTCAAAATCCCTTTCTCCAAAATCTCAATACTATGTTCTGCAGAACTCGTTCCCTTAACGCCTTTAATCAAAAGTGGAACTTCTCCATTCTTCAACCCTAATCTTTCAATAGCTTTTTCAAAATAATGCTTCACATCTAAATCCTGAATACAATAATTCGTCCCTTTTTTTTCATATTGTTCCTTCACACTTTCAAAACCTTTTTCTTTGCCTTCATAAAAATAAAACATTTTCTTAGACTTCTGCCCACACATTTCACAAGTAGAATAAATCGTTTCCTTTTTACAATTCTCACAATAATTTAATGGAAAGGTGCTCTTAACTTTTCCAACTTCGCACGCAGCATTAATACTTCTAAATCTCCCGCCTTCTTTTCCAACAGGAAACAAAACATTCGGACTACCTTGCAACTTCCTCAACTTTGCTTTCTCAGGACGCCCCATCCTAGAACCAATAAAATCTCCTGCTTTATCCTTAATCACAAACTCACAAACATTATTTACAATTTCAAAAATAGAATCTCCTTCAAATTTCTTATCTTCAAAAAAATCTTTCAATAAACTTTTGCCCGAAGTATTTACATCTTCTTTTACAGAGGGTACACCCTTGGGTGCTAATTCAATTCCTAAATTTAACAAAAATGCTTTACTATTTTCTTCACTCAAAACAACATTCTCAATTGTAACCTCATGCTCAATTCCCAAAAGTTCCAAAGCTCTTTTTCCCAACTCAAATTTTTCTTGCTCTGTCTTTCCAAAAGGAAAAATTAATTTCTTATTAATCCACGAATGTTTCAACCACTCAATCAAATTCAAAAATTCCTCTTTAGAAATTTCAGTCCAAAAATAAATAAATTTAGGGTGCAAAGGAATTTTATATTTCCTACTCAACTCAACAGCTTCCTCAAAACTAACATTATAACAATCATCAACAAGACCTCCCTTTTTCTTGCCCTTAGTAAGAATCTTCACAGAAGATTCTTCGGGGTACGCCCGTGGTGCCAATTCCAAATTCTTCCATTCGTTGGACGACGCTTCAGATGACGAGGTGAGTGCTCGTTTCAGTTCAAGAGCCCACCATTCTTCAACATAACCTGGTTTAATTAACTCTGCACCCCGATTAACAACATCACTAAATGGAAATAAAATATCTCCCAAATAAATTATTTCCTCTATGTCAGAATAATTTTTTTTCGCTTCTTCAATTGTTTTAATTTTTTTTACACTACCATTAAAAAATTTTACAATTGGTCCATCAATAGAATCACAAGGAGTAACAACACACCCTTTTGTTGGCTTTTCAATTTTCAATTGAGTCCCTGTTGCAATAAAACTATCTGTAATAGCCATTGTCGCAGGATGCAATGACGACGCACTAAACCCTGAAACCCTCCCACGCCCATATCTAAATCTAAAAGCTCCTGAACGAGAAGGGTGTCCAAAAATTGGGCGTCCAGCAACCAAGTCTTTCAAATAAACAGCACCCCCTCCTCCTTCTTTAATTTTCCCTGAAGTCAATTTATCATGTAACTCAAGATATTCCTCAATCCAATCAAAACCTGTTGAATTAATTCCATTCTTCTTCGCCATTTTCAACAACCTAAAACCTTTTTTTGCTTTTTGCGCCAAACCTTCTGAAAAAATCAAACACATTCCTCCTCTAACAAAATTCGTCTCAACCCTACTCAAATTTTTATAATTAGAAACCTCTAAAGTCGCAGTTGGCTCACCAGCAATTTGAATCGGCAAATTCTTCGCAATAAAAGCCATCTCTTCTTCCAACGGAAAATACTGCAAGTTCGTAATCCTATCATGATAATCTGTATTCTCTGTAACATATCTCCGAACCTCTTCTTCTGACGGATCATACCTTGCATAACCAAACAACTCCCTCAAATAATCAATAATCATCAACACCATACAACTCGCAGTTGTACCAGCAGAACGAATCGGTCCTGAAAAATAAGCAACAAAATAATCCTTTCCTTCACGAGTCTTTCCTAATTTCAATTCAGTAAAACCTTCTAACGGCGGACTAACAACCCCTATTGTAGCATACGCAAATCCAACCCTAATTCCTGCATCAATTCCTTCCAACAGCGTCGCAAATTTACAAAATTTCTGCTTCGCCACTTCCTCTGCAATCTTAAACGCAACAGTCGGATCCAACTTCCCATACTCTTTCTCTAACTCCAAAATTCTCTTTGCAATTCCAGAATCAATAACTTGAGGATATTTAATAGAAATTAAACCAACAACTTTCTCTGCCATACTCAAAGCAAGAGGAACCTCAACTTTATCAACAGGATCAAAACCTTTTGCCTTTGCTTCACCAACCACTTCATAAACTTTTCTAACGTCTCTTTCCAAATCCTTAAAATATTTTTCAGTTTCCATTAACTTAACAACAACATAGCCGCCTCATATTTTGGTTTAATTAATTCTTTACTTTCTAAAGAAAGTTGATTCCATTTATTCTGTAATTTAATAAAAATAGATTTTTTGGCTTCTTCTAAAAATTTTTTTTCATACACAAGAGTTACAAGAAATTGTTTAGAAATATTATCAAACGCGTCCAAAACATCTGCTTCAGTAATTATTTTTGCTTCAATAAAATCTCTATTATTCTCCACCTCTTTAGAACCACGATGATTTAAAATACATTTTTTAACTTTTTCAATTTTTTCAACAGGATAACCCAATTCATTTAATTTTTTTTCTGCAATCTCTGCACCAGTAATGTGATGATTTTTACGCCCATAAATAATTGAACCAATATCATGCAACCAAGCGGCAATTTCAACCAACTCAACATCCGCATTTAATTTCTCAGCTAAGTTCTTAGCAATACTATGAACATAAACAAAATGATATTTGTAGGCTTCAGGATAATTAGCATTTGGTTTTTTACATTCATCCTCAACAAATTTTCTAATTTCTTCAACAATATTTTTTTCCATTTTTCAATAAATCTCCCTTACTTTTTATCTATTTACATTCTTAAAAACAATCATTCAAAATCAAGTATTTTAACAACACGCGTTTTCAAATTAAACATTGGAACTTTGCAATGATCTGGCTCATTCCCAAATTTTTCTTGATAAGAAGTCATTGCTTCCCAAGAAGACACTGAAATTATTAAAATATTATTATAATATGAAACAGCACTTTTGTGTGTATGTCCTGCAATAAAAATATCAGGCACATTTTTAATAAAATGAGAATCAATTTCATAAGGAAAATACTGAACAGAAGCATGCGTCGGCGCCAAATGCCTATTCTTCAAAAGATATTTCATAATTAATTCAGGTTGATTCATTGCTCTTGCTTTTATTAAAGAATTAACAGTTCCAGAATAATAAGGAAACGAAAAACCATGATAAGTCAAAACATTAAAACCAGAAAAATTCCCGTCAGCACCAATATTTACTGTCGCAGGATTGTTTGTAATCACAACATTCTCCATCTCATAAAGAGGCCACGCATATTTCTCATCTAAAAATGGCTGTGGTTCCATCAACCTCACACCATCGTGATTGCCTGGAGAAAAAATTATCTTAATATCCTTTCTAATCTTTCCAAAAAGCTCAGCCAATTTAATAAATTGTTCCTCCAAATCATTAATTGCCAAATCTTCTTCTTGATTAGGATAATTCCCAACCCCTGTCACAGCATCTCCAACAACAAAAAGATATTTTATTTTTTCAACCTCAGGAGTATTTTCAACATTCCCACTCAAATAATCAATAAATTTTAAAAAACCCTCTTCCAAAAACTTTTTACTTCCAAAATGCAAATCTCCAATAAAAAGAGCATATTCTTCAGTAAAGGATTTCTTTCTTTCTGGAAGCCTCGCCTCTGGAAAAATAATGTCATTTACAAAAACAATCTCCCTACTCCCTGAACAATTAAACCCAACCACTGAATCCAAACTAATTTCCTCTGCCTTTTCAAAAAGCTCTTTCTTATTTCCATTAACCAAGACTTTAATTTTTCCTGTCAAGTCCTCAATATCAAAAATAATATTCTTATTCTTAGTAATTTTCTTACTAGAAACAATCCCAATTATTGAAATTCCTTGTTGATTTCCAGAAATTTTATTTATTGAAACAAGACTATTCAATTCCGAATGTTCTTGCAAAACATTTCGCATGTCAGATAGCCTATTTCTAAAATATCCCACAAAATCCTTAACTTCTAATTTTTTACTTTGCGGAAAATTTTGTGAAACAATCTTCACTTTACTAAATTGATCTTCAGGTTTTTCCAATTCAAATTCTTGTTCTGTTTTCTCCATAACCTCTCGTTCTCGTTTGACTTCCTCAGTAGGTAAATGAAAATTTTCTCTTAGCCCTGTTTGATGGCTAATTTGGCTTCTAGATATTTCAATACTCAATCCTAATTTAATCTTCAACTTTTCAAGATTCTTCTGATTCTCCTTCGGCAAATCCAAAAAAAACTGACTCACCTGTTCATGATTCTTATTAAAAATCTCTTTAGTAATTATTTTCTGTGAAGTACTATTCTTTATTTTTTCAATAATCAATTTTAAAGATTCAACATCACTAATCTCATTAAATAAATTAAACACCTCTCTATCTAATAAAATACCCTTTCCTAAACAAAATTCTAATATTTCATTATTCATTTTAAAATCACTCGTAATTTAAAGAGCTCCTAATTATTTCCTTTGCCTTTTCAAGAATGTTTTTTGTAATTGCTAATTTTATTTCTCTCATTCTTCCCCCCCTTCCTTTTGAAATTACTCTAACATTAATAATTCCCAACATATCAAACTCTTGAATAATATCACTTACTCTTCTCTGGGTTAAAACCTCTAATTTATTTTTAACACACAATTCTTGGTAAAAATTGTAAACATCCCCTGTAAACATAGATTCTTTATTATTACACTCTGACAATTGAATGATTGAATGCAAAACAAGCTGAAATTGTTTAGGTTCAGAATCAATAATATCTAAAATTTTATCTCTTTCAATTTTCTCATTAGCCATATCTATATATTTTAATAGAATTTTTTTGGAACCATCTCTCTCTGCCAGCTCCCCTGCAACTCTAAGCAAATCTAACGCTCTCCTAGCATCCCCGTGCTCTCTTGCAGCAAAAGCAGCACATTTAGCAATAACTCCCTCATCACGAATAACTCCTTCTTTAAACACTTCTTTTGCTCTCTTACGCAAAATCTCTTGTAATTGTACGGCATTATATGGGGGGAAAATAATTTCTTCTTCTGAAAGCGAACTTCTTACACGAGGATCAAGCTCATCCAAAAAAGTCAAATTATTACTAATTCCAACAATAGATATTTGAGATTGGGAGATCTCAGAATTAAGTCGTGTAAGATTATACAAAAAATCATTAGAAAGTTTTTTAGTGGTTTGGTCAACTTCATCAAGAATTAACACGACCAATTGTTTTTCAGAATCAACCATTTCAATAAATTTACTATATACTGATTGTGTAGGCAAACCTGTAGCAGGAACTTCCCCCCCTAACTTTTTAATAATCTCCGACAAAACTCTATATTCTGTATCAGAAACTTTTTTCAACTTACAATTTAAATATTCTATTTTCAATTTATATTCGCTATCACTTTTAACTCTTTTCAACAATTCATCCCTAACATGTAGAATAGAAAGGGTTTTTCCAGTACCGGTCTTTCCATAAAGAAACAAATTACTTGTTCTTTCTCCTCTAAGAACCGGCGCTAACACCAACGCAATCTGTTTGATTTGTTCATCTCTATAAGGAATATCTTTTGGTTGGTACCTTGTCTGCAAAAGAGATTTATTTTTAAAAATCAAATTCTTATCAAAAGATTCAAAGATATTATTAAGTTCAAGCACCATTTTAATATTATAAACAACCAACACCCACACGTAGATTTCGTATGGAAGTTTACATTATTTTGTTTATTTCAACGATAAAAAATTTTTAATTATATAAAAGATTCTAACTACTAAAAAAAGGGAACACCTATATTTCTAATGGAAAAGGAAAATAAATTACTTTTATTTTTGTTATCAAAGGAATTATTTTGATTTTTATTAACTTATTACTACATTTTTGTTATCAAAGGAATTATT
>CAZRAT010000007.1:9045-15267 GCA_964598185.1 Candidatus Woesearchaeota archaeon
ATTATTATTATTATTATTATTATTATAATATATATAATATATAATATATAATATATAATATAAATATTTTTAAATCAAAATTTTTTGAAAAAAAAATTCAAATTCTTTTTAAATGTTTTCCAGACGAAACAAAAGGGTCAGGGGGTTAAAAATAAAATCATATTAATCTCTTAATTAATAGAATATTCATAATAATTTAAAATTAATAGCATTTATTTATGATTACCCCTACTTTAAAATCTATTTAATTTTACAGAAAAGTTTATAAATTATTTTCTTTTGGTTTAAACATGCAAACCAATAAAAACTTATTCAGTTCTATCTCTAGTAAACTAATTGTAACCAAAGAGGGAAAAAGATTAGGATTTGTTAAGGACATAACTTTTGAAACAAAATCAGGTGAACTTATTAACCTTGTTGTAAAAGATTCCACACCGTATACAAAAAACCTTAATCTAGAAAAAACAAGCTTAAATGAACTTTTAATACCTTACTCAGCGATAATTGCTATTGGGGATTTTGTTGTTGTTTCAGAAGAAGATTTAATTTAATTTAATTTTTTTGAAATTAATCATAATAATTTATATACAAATATTTAAAAATGTATTTTTTTTAATAATAAAATGAAAATAATAGGATTTAACTTTGATAAGATAAATATTGAAAAACTTTCAGGTAAAACAGAGAAGAACCTTAAAGTCAAAACTAATATTGACATATCTGAAATAAAAGAGATAAAATCAGAAAATACCATGGTGAAAGAAAGCATCATTGCGGCTCAATTCATATTTAACATAAATTATGAACCTGATTTTGCCAAAATAAACTTCTCGGGAAATGTCCTTTTTTCTGTTGATTCAAAACTTTCAAAAGAAATCTTAAAACAATGGGAAGACAAAAAAATGCCAGAGGAATTTAGAGTTTTATTATTCAATGTAATTTTGAGAAAAGCAAATCTAAAAGCATTGCAATTAGAAGAAGAAATGAACTTTCCTTTACATGTTCCAATGCCTTCTTTAAAAAAACAAGAAGACAAATCTAGTGACAAATAATTTTCCCTTAAAAAACAAACTTCTTTTTATTCATAACCTTTAAATAAATCTTTTTTTTGTTTATGTTATGAAAATCTCTGATAAGAAAAAAGAAAAGATCTCCGAACAAATATTATCTTACCTTTATTCTATTAATCCCAAATCTATCTTTACATCACAAATTGCAGAAGAAGTAGCAAGAGATGAAGAATTCATAAAAAATCTTTTGTTAAATTTAAAAAAAAGAAATTTAATAGTAGAGGTTAAAAAAAACCCCAAAGGAAAAACATATGTCCGAAGATCAAGGTGGAGATTAAGTGATGCAGCATATACTGCGTATAAAAATTATTAACCTACTCAATTTCAATTATATATTATATTATCTTAAAGTTTTTATATGCCCTTTGTTTGGTTTTTTTATGGACCTTATAAAAAATGCATTTCAAAAAGTAAGACAAGATATGGATTTTCTTTATTCTGAAATTGATTCTTTAAAATTAATTTTAGATAAAAACCATGAAAAAATAAATGAAATCCATGAAATTATTAAAAATTTTAATGAAAAAAGAGAGGATTTTTCTAAAATTAATAAAATAAACACTTCGACAGATAACTCCAAAATTCTAACAACTCCTACAAATTCTTCGACACATAACTACCTTTTAGAAGGCTTAAACAACCAAAATATGCCTTTTTCCACTGGAAACCAAGGGGTTTCGACAGACAGACAGACAGACAGACAGACAGACACATCACAAAAAATTTCTTATGAAAATAAGGAAATAGAAGGAAATTTCATAGATAATGCTATAGAAATATTGGATTCTTTAGATAACATAAAAAAACAAATTAGACTGAAATTTAAGAGGCTTACAGACCAGGAATGGTTGGTGTTTTCAACAATCTATCAATTAGAGGAAGAAAATGGATTTGCAGACTACAAAAGTATTTCAGAAAAAATAAATCTTACAGAATCTTCCGTTAGAGATTATGTAAGTAGAATAATAAAAAAAGGAATCTCTGTAGAGAAAAAGAAATTAAATAATAAAAATATTCAACTTATTATTTCAAATAACTTGAAAAAAATAGCGAGTTTACCTACTATCTTACAACTTCGCGATCTTTAACTTATTTTAAACTGCTTACCGAATAACTATAAAACTCTTTTATAACTAAAACAAAAGATTATTATTTAATCTTACTTTTTGGATTTTTTACTTTATTTTTTCTTAATTCTACAAAATTAACACACACTTTTTGCTTTTTTGTTTTATTTTTCTATCTTTTTTTGTGGTTTTTTATTATTTTTATCTGAATTAACTCTCACTTTTATTTTTTTTAACATTTTTTCTTTAATTTGTTCAGATATAAATAACCTTTTTTTACCATTCTTTTCTATTGATTCTTCTATAATTTCACTTTTTTGTTTTATTGTGTTTATTTGGCCTCTAATAGTAGATCTTTCTTTACCTAACATCGCTGCTAAATCATCATAACTCAATTTCATATCAGTGTTTAACAACATCCAGAGTATGGCTCTTTCAGTTATCGAAAATTGGTCTAATTTCGGTGTTTGAACAGCTGTTTGAACAGCTGTTTGAACAGCATAAACAGCTGTTTGTTTATTGGACAACTGTTTGGGTGTTTTAAACAACCTATTTGGTTTTAATTCATTCATAATAGAAAACATATTTTTTAATTCTATAATTTCTTCTTGAACCGACGATAAAATTTCTCTTATCTCTTCCATATCCTTTTTGTGTAAATTTTTTTCAGAATCAAGATGTTTAATCCATTCACCAACAGCCGAAATATCTTTTTTAACAAAATCAAAACCTTTTTTAGTTTCTTCTTTAATTAACGCAACCTCTTTTTTTCCAAATAACCATTTAAACATATTTAATTTTGTAAAAGAATGTTTAAAAACTTTGCGCTTCCGTCGATAAATCTCTTTTCTTTCCGACGGAAAGGTTAGAAAAATTTAAATAAATTTTTTTAAAAAATAATAAAAAAACACTTGTTTAAACAAAAAAATATCTTTAAACAGGCTGTTTGAACACCCTTAAACAACCAAGCCAATTTTGGACAGCTGTCCAAAATCAAGTTTTTTTAATTATTCTCCGTCGGTAAATTTCAACAAACAGGCTGTTTGGGCACCTTCTTTTACAAATTTTTTAATTATTCTAAACTAAGCTAACCTTAGTGCACAAAATCCGGCAGAAACAAAAAATAATTTAAAAATTTTGAACCCAAAATATTAATAAACTATTTTAATATATTAATAATATAAAATGAAAAAAAAGTTGTATGAATTTTTTATTGGGGGTAAAAGTTTCAAAAAAGAATTTCGTAGACAAGTCAGAATGTTAATTACAATAACCCTTGGGTTCACAATCGCATTTACTTGGAGGCAAACAATTTTTGATCTATCCCAATCTTTTGTCCAACTAATCACCAATATTCAGAGTTCAGAACTTTCAAGTCTTTTAACATCAATCTTTATCACAATTATAAGCATAATTTTAATTTACTTAACTTCTTACTATATTAAAGATAATTATGAAAACTATTAATTTACTAAGATAACCTAAGTGCATATATTTTAGAAGACAATAATCTTTATTAAGAAAAGACACGTCTTTTTTATATGAAAAGAATGGATTCAGAAGAATATTGTATTCTTTTAGGCTGTGAGAATTATTTTCAGGCGTATCCTTCAGAAGATTTGGGTGAATGTATTTTAGATAAAAAAGGACAAGAAGGTCCTAGAAGAATTATTAATTCTGCTTCAATTTGTAACCATCCTTTAGAAAAAAGGATTGCACAAGAAGGGAAATGGCCTTTTCCTGGGTGCCAATTTGATATGTAACTTAATTCTCGCATACGTCAAAAATTAACAAAATTATCTTTGCAAAACCATTTCTATAGTAAAATTTATAAACTTAGGGCACCCTAAATATACGTGAACTAGTTATTAGATACCCTAAGTTTACAAAATAAAAGAGAAAATGAGTAAAAAAGATAGCGCGCATACCAAAGCATTAAGAAAAATTACTTCTAATCCAAAAAAATTTGGTTTTTCTAATGTGGTTTCGGCTTGTATTGAAACAAAACTTTTTGATAACAGAGGAAAATTAGTTTCTGAGCCAGATGTGATATTTATTGAAAAAAACAGGGTGGTTCATATTATAGAATATAAGGGAAATGGAGATTCAGGTTTGGTAGATAGGGCACAGGAGCAACTCCAAAGAGCTGTTTGGTGGTACGGCAGATATACTGATTTAGACTCAGAAAAAATAAAGACAAAAATAATCTCTGGAACAGATCTAAGATACAAAAAACTTTTAAGATAAAATGAACTCCGCAAAACCATTAGCAGCAATTTATGTTCGTGTCTCAACAACAGAACAGGCAACCCAAGGATTTTCTCTAAATGCACAACAAGAGTCCCTTGAAAACTATGCAAAAGCAATTGGATATGAAGTTTACAAAGTATATCGGGAGGAAGGTAAATCTGCCAAGAACATACAACAAAGGCCTGAAATGGTTCAAATGCTAAAGGACGCAGAAGCAAGAAAATTCTCTGCAATTTTTATTCATAAATTAGATAGGTTTTCCAGGTCTTTAAAAGATTTAATTTTAACAATTGATAAATTAAAAGAATGGGGAATAGATTTTGTTTCTTTACAAGATAAAATTGAAACAACTTCTGCTTCAGGAAAATTAATGTTTCATGTGATTTCCGCATTTGCAGAATTTGAAAGAAACATCATTGGAGATAGAACAAAGTTTGGAATGGCTCGTAAAGCACAAGAAGGAGGTTTTATAACAAAAGCCCCTAAAGGATATAAAATTATAGATAAACAATTAATTCCTAGTGAAGATGCAGAAACAATCCCAAAAATTTTTCAAGAATTTTTAGATACAGAAATAAGTTTAACCCAATTAGCAAAGAAAAATAACTTGACTACTTCTGGGATAAAAAAATTACTACAAAACACAACTTATTTAGGAAAGGTAAAATTTGCTTTCCAAGAAAGTAAAGGAAAACACCAACCTTTAGTATCCGCAACTTTATTTAATGCTATTCAAAATAAATTAAAACAAAAAAGGAGAACTTAAAATGACAAATTTCTACCTTGACATTGAAACTACTGGGTTAAATCCAAGAAAAGATAAAATAATTACAATTCAATATCAAGAATTAGACAGATCAACAGGGGAACCAATTTCAGAATTAAAAATTTTAAAAGAATGGGAATCTTCTGAAAAAGAAATTATTGAAAAGTTTTTAATCAGTACAAAAATTAAAAGCGACTATCCTTTTGACTTCATTCCAATAGGATATAATTTAGGATTCGCAAATAGTTTTTTGAAAACAAGGATGGCGTTCCATGAATTAAAATCAATTTATATTCTAAGCAGACCATTTATTGATTTGAGGGTAATAGGAATTTTAATGAATAACGGAGAATTCAAAGGAGCAGGTTTAGATCAATTAACAAAAAAACCAAAATTAAGCAGCAACATCCCAATTTGGTATGAAAATAAGGAATATGAAAAAATAATCTTACACATAAATAATAAAACAAAAGAATTTATAAAATTCAATCATTGGCTTTACAAAAAATTACCCTCGCTGTTAGAAGAATTTAACAATAGAGGAATCTAAAATGGCAGAAATAGAAAAACTAAAACAAGAAAATGAAATTCTTCGGAAAAAATTAGAAGAAGTGAAGAAAATTCGCACAATCAAACAAAAAAATAGTATGGTTGAAAAAGCCTCACAAGGATTTCCAATGTCTCGCCCACCTTTTGGTTATAAATTTCTTGATGGAAAATTAATTCTTGCAGAAAACTTTAAAGAAGTAGAAGAAATTTTTGAAAATTTTTTAACAGAAAATATAAGCATAACAAAATTAGCCAAGAAACACAATTTCTCTGTTAATGGATTAAAGAAAGTTCTTTCTAATTTTACTTATATTGGAAAAATAAAATTCAATAACCAAATTCATCAAGGACTCCACCATCCAATTATTTCTTCAACCTTATTTAACCATGTTCAAAATAAACTAGAAAGATTAGGAAGAAAATAATTTTAAAATTACTTTTTAAATTTACTAAAGTTTTTTGTTAAATTTTCAAAAGGAAAAGGTCTTTCATTTGTAACAAAAGTCATATATCTTAAGAA
>CAZRAT010000007.1:15367-30015 GCA_964598185.1 Candidatus Woesearchaeota archaeon
GCAATTTTCCCTCGGCCTTCTCTATGATCTGGGAGCATACCTCTTATTGCTCTTTTTACCATTTTTTCACTTGATTTAGAATGTCTTGGACCTTTCTGACTATGTCCGACTCTGCTACGTCTAATCTCAAAATTTTCTTCAATGTTTTTTTTGTTTCCAGTAATAATAATCTCTTCACAATTCAAAATTATTATTTCTTCACCTTTTAGAGACTCTTTCGCAGCATAACTAGCTAACCTTCCCAAAACAGCATTTTTTCCATCAATTATTTTTATCATTTTTCTAAAATATTAATCCCTTTTCCTTCAGGATTTTTTTTAATTTCTTCTACTATACTTAAAATCTCACAATTCGATTTTAATAGCTTTTCCTTTGCCCCTTTTGAAAAATTTAGTGCAACAATTTTTACCTTTTTATTTATACTACCTTGTGAAAGAACTTTTCCAGGAATAACAACTATTTTTTCTTCTCCAATTTTTTTATCTATTTCTTCAAGATTTAAATTTGCCCTATTCTTTCTCGGACCAGAAAGAATCTCAGCAACTCTTTTCCAATTCTCATTTTTTTTAGCCACAGTTATAGTTCCAATTAATTCTAGATTGGTTTTCTTTTGCAGTTGCTTTTTTATTTTAGTTTTTGATTTCATTTTAATTAACAAGAAGTATTAACTCCCTGCTAACGCGATATACTCGCAGGTATAAATTTGAGATTATTTTGGTTTATAAATTTAACGCCCCGACCACCGTTCTCTGAGCGTTCCAACGCCCCGATTAAAGTTTGCGGAGGGTCTTTGTTGTGGAAAATTTCAATTATAAATTAGTTAAGCATTTCTTACAAGATAAATAGTATTATCTTGTCTTCTTTTTAAAATATTAATTTTTCCAAAACCTACATTTTTTAATTTTCTTTTGAGATCTGCTTCGGTAGAATAATGAATATGTTGTTTACTTCCAGTTAAAGTTGAAACAACCCCTCTAAGAACTTTTCCTCCGATACTTGCGGTCTCATTAACTTGAGTTTGTGTTGGGTCATGTGAAAGATATGCTGAATCTGCCCTGGATTGTTCAAGGATCGTTAATACATTTTTTAACATTGCAGTATTTTGAGCAGAATTCAAATAAGTATTGACTCCAACTGAATAAATTAGAGTTTTATCTCTTTCAGATAAATATTTTTTTAGATTTTTTGGGAAACTATCCTGAACAATATCTGCTGGGAGAAGATGTAAATTTGGAATTTTTCCTATTTTTGCCTCTCTTCTTATTTGTATTAATTTTTCTTGTTTGGTATATATAACTGATGGAAAATCTACTTCAATTATCTGGCATCTAGGATGGGCTAAGGCATATTCAAGATTAAAAGTTGAATACCCTGCTCCAAGGTCAATAATCCTTCTAGGCTTAAATTTTCCTATTGCTTCCTCCAAGTCGAAAGATAGTCTAAGTCTCCTTTCAAATACTTTAGAGAGTAAATCTTTTGATAAAACCTTGCTTACGAAAGCCTCAAGTTTTTCTATTCTTGGAGTTACAAAATATTTACTTAATTTATTCCCATTTCTAGATTTCATTAAAGCTACCGCTTCTGCGGTTATGAGTATTTTATCGTTTCCTTTCATAAAGGTTTATTATGAATATTCAATTTAAATTTATCTATTTGTGTAAAAATTTTAAGAATAAGAATATGCTTTATAACTCATTACAATTTATGTATCAACGCCCCGTTAGGGCGTATGATTTTAATCAATTTCTAGAAATTTGAGATTTTTTAAATTTTGTAAGAAATTAACACCAGCAACGATAAAACACAAGACCTATAACACCTACTCATAGATATCACAAAAGTCCTATACTCCCTGGCCGAGATCAAAAATGTGGAGTACAGGATTCGAACCTGCGTAAGCACTAAGCTAATGGATTTTGAGTCCATCCCGTTTGACCACTCCGGCAACCCCACATAGAAATACAATTAATTATTTGTATAAAAACCTTTAGAATTATTTACTAATTTTCTTAGAAATCTCTGTTAAATCTTTTTTCAAAATTTCAACAGATTTCTTGAAAATTTCTTCAACATCTAATTGGCCAAAAGATTCCAAGGTAATTACTAATTCTTTTGTTGGGATAAGTTTTATTGAATCTTTTTTATGCTTTCTACAAACTTCTATACAAGCTTCACACATATCACATTCTGAACTATCTCTAACAACAACCTTCCCTTCTTTAACATCAAAAACTTTTTTAGGGCAGATATTAACTACTTCTGTTGGGCAATCCTTATCTAATTTTATATCTACAACATTTCTATAAAACATTAATCCTGGGGAAAATTTTGCATGCTCTTCTCCTTTCCCTTCCTTCACAGACGCAATAATATTTAGTTCTTGTCCTTTGTTTAAAGTTGTTATGGGGATTTTTTCATAAACAATATTGAAATTTCCTTTTAATTCACTAGAGTAAACCATTCCTTCATCTTTTACATTTAATTTTAATTTAGGAGTTTTTTTTACATTTACTGTCTCGTCTGTTTTTATTGGAATTAGCCCTATTCTGTGGGCGATTGTTTCATCATACAAAGGAGAGTCATTTCTTGAAATTTCTACTTCCTCCACCGCAAGCACTGGAATCTGATTCATATATCTTCTAATAGCATTTGCTAAACTTTCTTCTATTTCTGCAGTAAACATAATCTTATTTTCTTTTTTATTTATTAATTTCATTTTATTTTTTAATTTTCTTTTTCCTGAACTTGTAAGGAAGCATAAAAATCTTTGATTTTCTTCACTTTTAAAGTTTACTTAAGGACGTCTTCCTCTTCTTCCGCCTTTTTTCTTTGGCCCTCCACGAGGAACCCTTGTTGTATCAAGAATATTCAAAATTTTAAAACCTTCTCTTGATAAACTTTTCATTATTGAACTTGTTCCTGGACCTGGTGCCGGATTGCCAGTCTTCGCCCGAATTTTAACATAAAATGATTTAATTCCTAATTCTTTAACATTTTCTGAAATCCTTTTTGCAATAAACATCGCAATTGTAGGATTTGCCTTAAGTCTACCATGTTTTGTAACCATGCCCCCTGTAACCTTTGAAATTGTCTTACCGGCCATATCTGTAACATGGACGATTGTATTATTATATGAAGTATAAATATTTAAAATTGCCTCATAAGATTTTTTCTCTTTTTTCTTTTGTTCAACATCGCTAGAGTGGACAACAGAATGTGACGTAGTTTTTTTTTCTATATCTTCAGGAGTAGAAGTTTTACTTTTGCTAGTTGGTTTTTTAACTTCAATATTTTCATTTGTTGTCACTTCAATTTTTTCAGGGTCTGCTTTTATTTTTACTTCTTTTTCACTCATTTTCAATAACCTCTTTTTGTTCAATTTCTTTTGATTTATCTTCTTTATCAACTTGCTTTTCTTTAACTTTCTTTTTCTTTTCTTTTAAAGAAATCTTGCCTTCTAATTTCACAGGAACGATATATGAAGGACTGTCAACAATTTTCCCATCAACTAAAATTCTTTTATGAGTAATTAATTGTCTTGCACTTTTTGTAGTTGTAGTAAGTTTTTTATTAACAACAATTGTCTGAAGTCTTCTCTTAAGATAATCTTCTTTATTCAAGGATAAAACATCTGCTATTGAATTAACTTCCAATCCAATTTTTTTTAACCTTGCAAACAAATCATTTTGCTCTTTTTCATCAGCAGAAATCAATTTTTTTGCTCGTTCCCTAATAGATTTAATTCTCGCTTCTGCTTTCCAAATTTCTTTTTTATTCTTTAATCCAAATTCTTTTTTAATTTCTGCTTCTTCATCAATTCTAACTTTGTCAAAAGGCCTTTTTGGTTTTGAATATGTTTTATGTTTCCGTTTCATTTTTTCTTTGCCTTCTTTTTAATTCCTGCTTTTTTCTTATTTGGTCTAAAATTACTTCTTGTTTTTTGCCCTCTTGTAGGAAGTCCAGACATGTGTCTAAATCCTCTATAAGATTTAATTTTTTTTAATCTTTTAATATCAAATTCTTTTTGTAATTCTAAATCTCCTCCACTCAAATGTTTGTTCTCTCCTGTTGTAAAATCAGATCTTCGATTCACAATATATTCCGGAACTTTTGGGTTTTTTATAAAATCAGATATTTTTTTAATTTCTGCATCAGTCAAAGAACCTATTTTTTTATTTTTATCAATTTCCAATACTTTACAAATAGCGTTGGATAAACCCCATGAAACCCCTTTTATTTTTGTAAGCCCAGCATAAACTTTCATTTTGCCTTCTATATCTTTTGCAAGAATTCTAATTACCCTATCCTCTTCTATTTTTGAGGCCGAATTAAAAGGTTTATCTTTTGAACCTTCTTCTTTCATTGGTGGTTGTAATTTTTGTTCTGTCATTTTAATTTACAAATAAATTATATCTTTCAATGTTTGTTAGTTCTTGAAAAATTCTTCTCTCAACAGCCTTTTCAGGATCAGGCAAATTTTGTATTCTTTTTTTCATATCCTCAAAAGATACAAATTCTTTTTCTTTTCGTTTATTTATTATTTCTTGCATGTGTTTTTTTCCAAACCCAGGGAGCAATTCAATCTGGTGAATTCTTTTATTTATTGCTTCTGATTTATTGAAAAACTCAATAAATCTTTCTTTTCTTTCACTGACCACGCTCTTTATAAAATCTTGTAACTGATTTTTTGCCGCTTCAGTTAATTTTTCCCTATGAAGTCGCCCAAGAATATAATATATTTTTTCACGCTTTCCTTCACCAATATATACTTCTTCACCAATCTCTAAATTATCTCCTCTTCGAGGAACAAGCTCTAAAAGTGTCAAGTTTGTCTTCCCTATCGCCTGAGCTATTGGCATCATCTTCTTTTCCAAAGGATACCCATTTGGTAGAAATTCTAAAATTATCGCGAGTTCTTCTTTCATTTAAATAAGTCCCCCTATTCTTATTTGAACGAATGGAAATTTTATATTTACTTTCATTTTGTTTATTTAAATTCTTTAACTGTTTCGAGTATTTTTTTTGTTTCATTTTCATCTAAACTAATATCTACAATTTTGTTTAAATCTTCTTGATTTTCTGGCAATAAATCAATGATTTTTATTATTTGTTCTGCCCGCAATTTCATCATATCTAATCCTTCAAGTTTCTTTTTCAATTCTTTAGCTTCTTTTGGTTTTAATTTTGTGAATTTTTTTATAAATCCTTTTATGTCTATGCTGTCTTCTTTATTGACATATTCAATAGCCTCTGCCATACTCAAAAGTTCAGTATTTTTTATCATTTTATTAATTTTAAGTGGATTGCTTCTATTAAAAACGTTTTCTCTTTGTTTTGGTCTTTAATTTTAACAAAATACGCTTTGCCTTTCTTTTCTTCAACAACCCCGGTTCTTCCTTGAAGTGTTTTCGGAAAACTTGATTGAACTGCCGGTTCTACTACAACTGCTACAGAATTTCCTTTTTCAAATTCTTGAAAGTACGTACTAAGTTTTAATTTTCCGCGAGTCCTAACTGGTTTTCTTTTTACCATAAATAACTCAGAAATAAGTGATTTAAAAAACTATCCCTCTTCTAAAAACCTTTAAAATCATTTCTTTCTTCAGACACATTTCTAATTACATTGTCATGGCATAAATCTCCATTTGCCCTAGCTGTTTCCATGTTTTTCACAATAGTGTTAAACATTTTTTCACCCCAAACACTTTTTCCACATCTCTCACAAAAATCTATTACACATTCATCAGGAATTTCTGCAGAACAATAAATACATTTTTTCACCATCTTTTTACCTCGATTAACAAAAAACTAATTTAAGTTTTTAAAGATTTGTATTAATTTTTTGTTATTTATACAATTTTTTTATTTATTCATACCCAATGACCTTTTCTTGATGCGTTTCTAATAATTTTCCCAATTAATTTTCCCTCATAATTTATAGCAATCCCGCCAAGGTCTTTTCCTTCTTCAGAATTAATATCTAATCCTTGTAAATTATTTATCCCATATCTTTTACTACTTTCCTCTAGATTTTTTCTTGTTCCCGCCTGTACAAAAATCAATTCTTCATGGTCAATAAATCCTAAATCTTCACATTTTGTTTTATCTACGAAATTATAAATATCTTGAAGGGTAAATTTATTCCCTCGTTTGATTCCCTTAGTAAAATCACTTGTTCTAATACTCATTCTTAACTTATTTATTTTCAGTTTTTAAGTATTTGTATGTTTTATTCATATCTCAAAGCATCAACGACATTTGTTTTACTTGCTTGAACTGCTGGAAGTGTTCCAGAAATTGTACCAATTAAAAATCCAAAACCTAAACAACCCCCAATCAGCCAAACAGGAGTTGCTATTTGAAGCAAAGTTGTATTTAATTGATTTATTGCAATATATTCAATTGTTTTACCAACCGCATATCCAAGCCCTATACCAATTCCAGCACCAACTAATCCCAACAATCCAGATTCAATCAAAAAAATCCACATAATATCTGAATTCTTCGCACCAATCGCTTTCATAATTCCTATCTCCCTTGTCCTTTCTAAAACAGAAGTATACATTGTGTTTGCAATACCAATAGCACCAACTAAAAGCGAAATTGCTGCAACCCCTCCCAAAAACGAAGTAATAATTGCAAGAATATTCCCAAAACTTTCTAATAATTCTTCAGGAGTCAAAATAATAAAATCCTGATTTTTTTCTGTAACTCCTCGCGACTTCTGAAGTTTATTTTCAATTCTTTCAACAATTTCAAAAATATCTTCTCCTTCATTAACTTGAACCATAAGATAATCAACTCTTTCAGGAATATCAAATAATTCTCTAAAACTTTCTATGTCCATAAGAATCATTTTATCATCCTCAGGATTTCCAATCAAACCAAGGATTCCCCTAACTTTTAAATCAACACCATTTATTATTAATTTATTTCCAACATTAACTTGTTTACCAAGAACATTTCCTGTCTTGTGCAAATTACCAAGAACAACAGAATTTTTATCTCCTTTTTCTAAATTTCGTCCCTCTTCAATCTTAAATGAACCAACTTCATTATAAACATCCATATGTTCTAGAGGAACTCCCCAAACCATCATATATCTTGTCTCTCCTGAAAATTCAACTTTGGCATTTCCAGCGACAAAAAAAGAATAATCTTTTACTCCTTGAATTTTCGAGACAACTTCAACATCCTCTTCAGTTAAAAGAACACTACTAATACTTCCAGGAGGGCCAAGAAAGCCTGTTGCTGGTTGAATGAAAAATTTATCTGTTCCCAAAATTTCAAACTGCTCTTCAACAGCATATTGCAAACCAAGAGACAAACTAACGAGAGTAAATATCATCGCTATTGAAATAAAAATTCCCAGCATAGTTAGCCAACTACGCATTTTTCTTTTTCTCAAATTTTTTACTGCAAGTTTAAAATATTCGGTTTTCATTTTTTGAATTTCTTTTTAATTTTATTATATTTCTCACAAAAACCATAAAAAACTTGAAAAGATTTTGAGGCATAAAATTTATCAGAAAAACTTGGATATTCTGGAACAAGGCAGATTTCTTTAAAGTGTTGTTTTTGAATAACTTTTTCTTTTAATTTTATATAAGGCTTATTTATTGTTAAAACAAAAAGTCCTAAATTAATTTTGGTTCTTTTAAAACAATATTGAGGATGATAATTTAGTCCAATAGCTTTGTTAAAATGGTTTTGTTCATGTTTAATTTTTCTTTTTGCTTTAGATGTATCTTCAGGATACCATTTGAAATACATGTCCTGTATAAATTCTTCTTCATTTTCATAAGTTTTTGATTCAATATTTATCATTTTAATTTCTCAATGCGTCAACAACATTTAATTTAGAAGCTTGCATTGCAGGAAGAACACCAGAAATAATTCCAACAAAAAATGAAAATGCAACAGCCCCAAGTAAAAGAGAGTAATTAATACTAATAATAAATAAATCACTTCCTAAGGCTTGATTTGCTAAATTTGAAACCAACATCGCGCCACCTAAACCCATCAATGCCCCAACAATTCCTCCAACCAACCCCAACAATCCAGATTCAATTAAAAAAATCCACATAATATCTGAATTCTTCGCACCAATAGCTTTCATAATTCCTATCTCTCTGGTCCTTTCTAAAACAGAAGTATACATTGTGTTTGCAATACCAATAGCACCAACAAAAAGAGAAATCATTGCAATTCCAACCACTATTAAATTTATCATATTTAAAATTGTACTAACCGCAGAAAATGCTTGTAAAGGGGTTTCCACACTAAAACTTTCTTCTCCAATTTCCTCTTTTCTATTTTCTCTCAATTCATCTTCAATCTTTTTGGCGACGTCAACAATTTCATCCTGGTCTTCAACTTGCGCAGCAATTAAATCATATTCGTCCCCAATATCTAAAATTTCTTTAAAGTCTTTTTCCCCCATAAAGATAACATTATTTAATTGAGCATTTATTGCTCCATCTAAAATTCCAATAACCTCAAAATCTTTATCATTAATTTTTATTTTCTTTCCAACTATAATTTCTTTATCAAAATTTTTTCCTTTTGCAAGAGTCTTTCCAACTAAAATTTTACCAGAATCGTCAATCTCTGGAAACCTCCCTTCTTTGATTTCCATCTGCATGGCTGTATAAGCAAGTTGAAGTTTCTTTTTATCTTCAGGCAAACTAACTAGATAACTAAAAGTAGAAACACCATTATATTCAAACTTTGCTACTCTCAACAATCTTTCTATGACAATTTCAACCCCATCTACGCCAGAAATAATTTTTGAATCTTCTTCAGTTAATTTTTCTACAACAGTTGATCCAGGCGGACCAAAACCTGTTCCTTTATTTTGGATTGTTAATTTATCTACAGACAAAGAACCAAACTGTCCCATCACAGCAGTTTCCAAACCAGCACCTAACGAAATCAAACTAACAACAACAGCAATCCCAATAAAAATACCAAGAATTGTAAGCCAACTTCTCAAACCCTTTTTTCGAATATTCTTAAACGCAAGAAAAAAATAATCAGATATCATCGGAGGTTTTGTTAACTCCTTTTTTTATTTCTACTTTTCTTAATTTTTCTCCAAACAAACCAAATAATAACTAATCCCCCACCTATAAAATAAGGAAGATAATTTGGTTTTTGAATCAAACCAAGTTCAAGTGCTTTTTCAGTAGTATAAACATTCACAGGAAGATTAATTGTTTCTGTTTTTGCATTATTATCAAAGTCGTTATAATTAACAATTACAGACAATGTTGGTCTTGTTGTTTTGAATACAACATCAAAACTTGCAGTATCTGAATCATCAGAATCTATTGTTCCAACATAAACATCTTTACTAGAAATTAATTCATACCCTTGAGGTGAAATTTTAACTGAAACAAATTTAATTTCTCCTAAACCTTTATTTACAATCTTCAAAGAAATTTTGCCTTGCTGCCCAACAATATTATTTTTTGTCTCAACAGAAAAATCAATATTTGTTTTAGCACTAACTCTCAAACCAAAACTTCCTGTTTTTTCTTCTTGAGTTGCATTTGAATCTTCAACGTTAGTGTATTTTACCACGTAAGGAATATTATAATCTCCAGGAGTAATATCGGTTGAAGCTCTAATTGTAAAAGTTACAGAGTCATCATCGCTTTCATCAAGGTCGTCCAAGCTTTTTTCAGAACTTCCAACACTTGTAAAAGGAAGACTATCTAAAGTTAATGCAATAGAAACATCTTCAATATCAAAATTAAAATTATTATCTACTTCAACTTTCACACTATCTGATTCTCCAGGATATATTGTTATATAATCTGCATCAATAACTAAGGCAGATGCAAAGTTTAAAGTTAAAATTAAAATAATTACACTAATTATTGTCAATGTTTTCATATTCTTTTCCACAATCTTTTATTTATAAACTTTTCCTCTGTTACCCCAACAAAATGAAAACACTAAGATACTTGTTTCTTAATCCATTTATTAGAAATCTTTTTATGAATATATTCAATTTTTCCATCTCTAAGAGAATAAATCTTATTAGCATATTTTTTAGCAAGTTCTGGGTCATGAGTAACCATTATGATTGTCCTGCCTTTCTTGTTTAAGTCTGTTAAAAAATCCATCATCTTGTCTCCTGTTTTGGTATCTAAGTTCCCTGTTGGTTCATCAGCTAAAATCACTTCTGGTTTATTTGCAAGAGCACGCGCAATCGCAACTCTTTGCTGTTGTCCTCCAGAAAGTTGATTTGGATAATGTTCCATTCTGTCTCCTAAATCCACAGCCTCTAAAAGTTTCTCTGCTCTTTCTTCTCTTTCTTCTTCATCCTCATTTTGAAATATCATAGGAAGCATAACATTTTCTTTTGCAGTTAAATTGGAAATTAAATTAAACTGCTGGAAAATAAAACCAATTTTTTTACCTCTAATTTGGGCCAACTCAGATTCTTCCATTCCTGCAATATTTTCTCCATCAAGATAAATTTCTCCCTTAGTTGCTAAATCCAAACTACCTGTAAGATTCATACTGGTTGATTTCCCACTTCCGCTCGGTCCCATAATCGCAATGAAATCCCCTTTACAAACAGAGATGTCAACCCCATCTAAGGCCTTAACTATGTTCTCACCCATCTCATAATATCTTTCAGCGTCCTTCAGTTCAATTATATTTGTCATGCCAAGGTATCATTCAAACTCTATTTAAATTTACCTATAGCAAGTTTTTTACAGGCTTTAACTGTTCACATAAAATCTTTGTGATTACAAAGTTTTTTAAACTAATTTCAAGAATTAATAATATGATAATTCCAGTGCGTTGCTTTAGTTGCGGAAAACCAATAGGCCACTTATGGGAACAGTTTAAACAACAAGTAAAAGAAGGAGAAAAGCCAAGAAAAGTAATGGATGAACTTGGGTTAGAACGTCCTTGTTGCAGAGCAGTTTTTATTGGTCAAGAAGACCTAGTCGAATTAGTTGGGAAGTTTAAGAAATCATAACTTCCACCTGCTAACATATCCACATTCTTTACAAGTTATTATTTTCTTTCCTTTTTGTATTCTCACTTTTTCTTTACCAGAATAAACAATTAAACACTTCTTACAAAACAATTTTCTTTTTTCTTTCAAGAGAACATTATGTTTCATTGCCAGTCTTTTTATTTTTTTAATCTCCTTGGGGGTTTTATTTTTTATATCAGAAAAGAATTCTTCAATAATATTTTTTGTTTCGGTCTTTGAAAATTTAGATTTCATTGAATTTTAAAGAAGGAAACTTTTAAAAACTCTTAGTTCAGCATAATTACGAAGACAGCCATAGTAGGTTGGAAACACCTGTTCTCATTCCGAACACAGAAGTTAAGCTTCCTATGTTGATGGCAGTAGTCTCCCACAAGAGGCCAAACCACCAAGTTGTCTTCTTTTTCTTTTTTAATAATGTTCTTAAGATTAAAATGGATAATGAAAAATTTTTCTAAATTTTACTTTATTTTCTAAAACTTTTTATACACACAATTAATTATAGTTTTATGCGGAGTTGCCGGAAAGCAAAATGCAAGCATTTTTCATTTGTTCGTCCAAGCGTGGCCAAACAAGTGGCAGGCCCTCCGTCAATAAAGAATGCGGAGTTGCCGGAGTGGTCAAACGGGATTGGTTAAGGACCAATTGGCTTAGTGCCTGCGAGGGTTCGAATCCTTCACTCCGCATTTATACTGTGAAACAGTATGCGTCTGTAGCTCAGCATGGATAGAGCATCAGGTTCCTAACCTGGAGGTCGAAGGTTCAAATCCTTCCAGACGCGTAAGAAATCCCAAAATGCATTCGTAAACTTTATTAAACAACTTTTCACTATTATTTAATAAGCGTGGGTAGGTCAACGGCTAGACTTTCTGCCTTCCAAGCAGACTATCCGGGTTCGAATCCCGGCCTGCGCATTTGGACGAGAACCCTTGGGTTTCATTCGAAACTAAAATTTCGGATGACGGAGAGCTTTGAAAAAGCGACCCACGAATCCCGGCCCGCGCATACTAAAAAATGAAAGAACAAACAGAAAAATGGTACAATAAAAATTACAAATTACTATTGATAATCCCAGTAGCACTTTTACTATTTTCATTAATATACATGGCAATATTTTATTCTAATAATCAAGATTTAATCTACAAAGATATTTCTTTAACAGGAGGAACTTCTGTAACAATCTTTGGAAAAATAAATTTATTTGATTTAGAACAAACCCTCTCAGAAAAACTAGAAGAAGTTAATATAAGGGAAATTTCTAATTTAATTACAAGAGAACAAAAAGCAGTAATCATTGAAATTAAAACAGAAGGATGTAATGAATTAGATGTTAAACAAACTAAGAAAATCCTTGAAGATTATTTGGGATATGAATTAGTTGAGGGAGACAATGCAAGTTTTGAATGTACTGGTTCAAGTTTAAGCGAAAGTTTTTACAAACAACTTCTAGTTGCAATTTTGTTTGCCTTCTTTTTTATGGCAATTGTTGTGTTCATAATTTTCAGAACTTTTGTTCCTTCCATGACAGTAATCCTTTCAGCATTTGCAGATATTCTTATGGCTCTCACGTTAGTTAATATCTTCGGAATGAAAATGTCGAGCGCAGGAATTATCGCGTTGCTGATGCTTATTGGGTATTCTGTTGATACAAATATTCTCCTAACAACAAGATTACTTAAAAGACACGAAGGCACTGTAAATCAAAGAATCTTCGGAGCATTTAAAACAGGAATCACAATGACTTTGACGTCTCTTTTAGCTATTGTCATTGCACTTCTAGTTGTCAAATCATTCTCCCCAATCTTAACACAGATCTTCACAATTCTTTCAATTGGTTTATGTTTTGATATTCTTAACACATGGGTAACTAACACCTCAATACTTAAATGGTATATGGAGAAGAAAAAATGAAACTATCTTGGAAAATTTGGCTCTTAATAATTGTCTTGGGCTTTTCTTTATTAGCAATGTTTGGAATGCCCCCAACATTTTTAGAAAAAGGGGTTTTAATAACAAGTGTTGAACCAAACTCAATAGCATTTGAACAAGGATTAAGACAAGGACAAATAATAACAAATATTGATGGCACCCCAATAGAAAATTTAGAGAGTTTTTCAAATGCTCTTCAAGGAAAGTTCAATTCTAATGAAAACATAAAAATAATCATTCAAACAAAAAACTCTGAAGCAATCTTATTTTCAAATCATGTCCCGAACATTACTGTGGCAGAAATACCAAAAACAAATATTCAAACAGGATTAGATTTAGCAGGAGGTTCAAGAGCATTAGTTCAGGCTGAGGACAAAAAACTTTCCTCAATAGAAATTAATGATTTAGTTGATATAACAAGAAACAGATTTAGTGAATTTGGTTTAGCAGACATCAATGTTTTTCCAGTATCAGATTTAACAGGAAACCATTTCATGTTAGTAGAAGTTGCAGGAGCAACTAAAACTGATTTAGAAGAGTTAATTTCTAAGCAAGGAAAATTCGAAGCTAAAATAGGAAACGAAACTGTTTTTATTGGAGGGGAGAGAGATATTGCCTCTGTTGCGAGGTCTGGACAAGACTCAGGAATCTATTCATGCGACCAATCCCAAGAAGGATATTTTTGCAATTTTAGATTTACAATATTCTTAAGTGAAGATGCAGCAAAAAGACACGCAGAAATCACAAAAGATTTAGAAGTCAATGTAACTTCTAAAGGAAGCTATCTTTCTGAAAGCTTAGATTTATTTGTGGACGATAAACTTGTTGATAGTCTTTCAATTGGCGAAGGACTTAAAGGAAGAGTAACAACACAAATTTCTATTTCTGGTTCTGGAAGTGGAACAACAAGAAATGAAGCATACGATGATGCATCAAAGTCAATGCATAAACTACAGACAATCTTAATCACAGGCAGTTTACCATACAAGTTAGAAATAGTTAAGTTAGATACAATTTCTCCTGTTTTAGGAAAAGAATTTATAAAATCAATTTTTTTAGCAGGATTCGCAGCACTTTTGATGGTAACAATAATTATCTTTGCAAGATACAAAAAATTCAAATCTTCGATGGCCCTTTTAATAACAAGTGTATCTGAAATAATAATTATTCTTGGTATTGCTTCTTTTATAAAATGGAATCTTGACTTGCCAAGCATAGCAGGAATCATTGCAACAATTGGCATTGGAATTGACCAACAAATAATCATCCTCGACGAAGCAAGGCAAAAAATTTCATTAAGTATAAAACAAAAATTAAAAAGAGCATTAACAATTATCCTCGGAGCATATTTTACAGC
Organism: Candidatus Woesearchaeota archaeon; assembly: GCA_964598185.1. Taxonomy (GTDB): domain Archaea; phylum Nanobdellota; class Nanobdellia; order Pacearchaeales; family GW2011-AR1; genus JAGLYK01. The sequence continues at coordinate 29,673 of CAZRAT010000007.1, forward strand.
AGTAGTTGCCTTAATACCTTTATTATGGGCTGGTGCTGGTTTATTAAAAGGTTTTGCAATCACAACTTTAATTGGAATCACTTCAGGAGTTTTAATCACAAGACCTGCCTTCGCAGACATGGTAAAAAGGATTGAAGAATAATGCTACCTTCAAAACATTTTATATTTGGGTTAATTTTTGCAGCATTTCTTTATTTCATTTTTCCACAAGTAGGTTTGATTGAATTTTCAATAATAATTTTTTCAACAGTTTTAATAGATGTTGATCATTATTTATATTATGTTTATAAGACTAAAAATTTTAGTTTAAGAAATGCTTCCAGATGGTTTATGAAAAGAAGAA
>CAZRAT010000008.1:0-27091 GCA_964598185.1 Candidatus Woesearchaeota archaeon
CGGCGTGGGCGTATAAGAGATTATTTAAACCCTTAAAAATTATTTATTTTATCGGAGGAAAACAACAATGAAAGGAACAGTAAAATTTTTTAATATGGAGAAAGAATTTGGTTTTATCACTGGAGAAGATGGAAAAGATTATTTTGCGCATAAATCTGAACTTAATGGCGCAACTATTGATAAAGATGACACAGTTACATTTGAACCAGAAAAAGGCGACAAAGGAATGAAAGCAACTAAAGTCGTTAAAGCGTAAAAAATCTTATTTTTTTGGGATTTAATAAAAAATAAAATTCCTCTACTTATTTCGGTGTGGGCGTTTAACTTAAATTTATTTATTTTTTATTTGCTTAATCACAAATTTGACTATTATAAAAAAACCAGCCAGTGCAGGGATAACAACAAATATTCTGTTAATAAGCCCTAAGTAAACATTTTGAAAAATCGGGAAAATACTTCTTGTTAAGACAGATAAGAAAACAAACACAAACATAATTACTAATGATTTTTTATCATACTCTTTCCAAAATTTAGGAAGCATTATTAAAAAGATTGTAAAAATAATGATTCCAATAATTAGTGCAAATAAATGATTTGTAGAATACCACAAAAATACTTGCGAATAATCCTTACTTGCTGAACTTTGTAAATTAAAAAACATAAAAGCAAACCAACTCACAATAAGCAAGGCCATTTTCATTGATCTTTCAGTTATTTTTTTGCTAAGTTTGTATGAAATAGAACATTGTTTATATGAAAAAAATATAATAAAAGGAGTTATAAGAACTAACACCATTCCGACAAAAACAATACTCAATCCACTTGCGTCTACAACTTCATATCCTAGTCCCATTTTCTCTCCCAGATTATAAAAAAAGCTGTTACCACAGCAATTAATTTTAATGCTAAATTTATATCATGCGCTTTTTCATAAAAACCGAAAATCATAAAACCTGAACTATAACAAAAAGCAAGTCCTATGATGAAGAACGGTAAGAAAACAAAAATTCTCTTTTTTTCAACCATGTTTAAAGCAGATTTAATTATAAACAAAAGTGCAAAAAATAAATGAAAAATAATTTCTATTAATATTTTTGGTATCATTTTAAAATCTCCTTAAATCCTTTCATTAGCATTAAAATACCAATTGCTTCAATAAATAAATTATAAGAAAGATATGCTTCAATTAGTAATGTTGTTGAAAAAATAATATGAAAGAGAATTTCAATTAATTCTATAAAAAAAATTAAAATAGTTCCAAAGAGGATATATTTTTTTGCTTGTTTATTTTTTAATTTTAATGAAAAAAATATAAAACTAATTACTGCTAAAAGAATAATCCCGTGTCCAATAATTTCAAAGATTCTTTGTTTTTCTAAAAATTCACAAAAAAAATTCACAAATAGGATTAAAATTATTATGCTCCAAAAAAACACCCATTTTCCGATATCCTTGTTTTTCTTTTTCATTATTCAGCCTCTTTTAGTATATGATTAAAAGAAATAGTAGTTATAAATTTATCTAATAAGGAATTTACATAAGTCTTATATAATAAAATTTCTAATAAGATAACATGGGAATATTTAATTTTTTTAAAAAAATAATTAAGACTGATAAGAGACAAGAAATAGTTGTGGAGAAGTTGGCTTTTTCTGAAATTGGAAAATGGGTTGAAAATAAAGAAAAAGAAAATGAATTTAATGAGAAAGAAATTATTCTTATGGTTAAAGAAAAAATTAATGTGTTGACTAAAGAACTTGAGGAAAAATTAGAAGTTTTACAGGGTTTTGATGTTGGGGCAAAAAAAGAGAAAGAGCAAATAAAAAATATTGTTGTTGATAGTAGAGAGAAATACATAGAATCTGTGGAAGATTTAATTGAAAAATTGAATAACTTAGAAGAACTTAAATTAGAGAAATTAGTTGAAAGAGTAAACAAGATTTTTTTTGATTTTAATAAAAGTTCATTCAAAAATTATGAACGAGCCACAATTTTAATTGGAAAAGAAATGGCGACTATAAAAGAAAACTTAAAGTTTTTTTCTAAGGATTTATTAAAAACTTTTGATGATGGTAAACTAGTTATAGATTCTTTTACTAATCTTCTGATAATTAAAAAAAAATTAGATGCAATTAACTTTGTTGATAAAACTCTGGAGCAAATTAGTGAAAAGAAATCAAATTTGAATAAAAAAATAAATGTGAAAGAAAAAGAAAACACAATTTTAAAACAAAGTTTAGACAAAATTAAAAAGAGTTCTGTTTATTTGGATAATTTATCTAAACAGAAAAAGATTGAGTTTCTTAAAGAAGATTCAAAAAAGAATGTTTTAGAATTAAAGCAATTTCTTGATTTCAGGGCATTGACGAATTTTTTTCATATAAACCCTGAACAAATGAATATTGTTAAAGAACATAGAGAAGATTTTCAAACAAATTTTGAAAAAGATAATGGACAAACTATAATTGAGTTGTTAGAAGAGGCAAAATTAAGTAACAATGTAATTTTGGAAAAAGTAAAACAAATCAGAAGTAAAATAGAAGAAATATGGAATCATGAAAAAAATTTAAAAGAGGATGAGGCTCAAGAAATACAAAATAAGATTAAATTGGTTGCGCTTAAAATTGATGAACTAAAAATAGAAAAGATTAAGGAAGAAAAAAGAGAGGAGAAATTTAAAATAAGTAAAGAGGAATTAATTGATGTATTAAAACAAGAATTTGGTAAGATGAATATTGAATTAAAACCCAACAAGAATAAGGAACCAGACAAAGAAAACAACAGAGTGTCTAATCATTCTGATAATTAAGGTTTCCAAAATTTGCTGTTTTGAATTCATTTTAAAGATACCGGCTAATGTTGGTAGATAAGGAATTGGAGAAATAGCCATAATTAACATTGCGTGTCTTCCGTATTTTTTAAATAGGTTTTTGTATCTTTTCACGTCTGTCTTTGGAAAATATTTTAAGATTTTCTCCCCTGAGAAATAGCCCAAATAAAAATAAAAAATATTTCCTACAATTGCTGATGAAAGAAATAATAAAAGAATAAGCCAAGGGTTAAAAGCGTTCATTGCCAATATTGTGGCAACAGCAATACTTGAACCTACAAAAACTGGGGCACCTTCTAAAAAAATCACAAAAAGAATCATTGCCAATAATCCGCTGATCATTACGATTTTTGTAACTTCTTGATCAAGAATTTTGTAATTAATTAGGCTCCAGATTAAGGCAAAAACAATTAGTAAGTTTAAAACCCAAACCGAGTATTTTATCACATTTTTATTCATCTTGTAGTTTACTTTCCTTTTTTCAATAAATCAGGGAGAGCGTTATAATCTTTTTTCTTTTTTTCTTCCTCTGTTTTTTCCCGACAAATTGCCCAGTATTCGTTCTTCTCTATGTTTGCTTTGAAGTGGCTTTCACCTTTTATTCTATGTTTCCAATAAATTATTTGGCCCTGAACAGTATCTATTCTTCGCGCAACTTTTTTCAAAGCCCTTTTAGCAGCACCTTTTTTTTGAGGAGAGGAATTTGAATCTTCAAGTGTTGCTTCTGTTTCTTTTTTCCATTCCAAAACTTCTTTTAGTTCTTCTTGGATATCTTTATACTTTTCTTTAATTTCTTCTTCAGTAAGAGGAGGATTTTTATGTTTAGAATAATATTGCGATGGCATTTTTATTTAATGTTTGTTTGATTTAAATAATTTTTCTAGGTGTCTATAAGAGTACTTTATACAATCTAAATCTTTATATACTTTTTAATTTACTTATATATATATATATATGATAAATAACTTGATAGAAATGGCTTCTGAGATTACTTTTCATGGAGGACCTTTATCTTCTTCTGAAAGGTATACTTCCAAGGTTGACCAAGTAGTATACCATGATGATTGTGATTGCCATGGTGGGGATTGTTCAGATTGCTACTGCACAGATTGTAACGAAGGTAGTTGATTAATTGCGGAGATTAATGTATATTCTCAAAAATGATAGATAGATTTAATGTAGTTTGGCTAGCTTTAACGTATAATTGTAATAATAAGTGTGTCTGGTGTTATTCTTCTTCTGATGAAGAAATTCCAAGAGAATCATTAGAAGAGAAGAAAATAATTCCGATTGTAACTTTTCTCAAACAATTAGGAATAAAAAGAACTATTCTTATTGGTGGAGAGCCTTCTATTTATCCTCATTTACCTTTTTTATTGGACGAACAAAAAAAACAAAAAATCCCTACGGGAATGATTACAAATGGGAGAAAATTTTCAGATAAATCCTTCACACAAGAAATGGCTAGAAGAGGATTAAAAAACATTACTGTTTCAATAGAAGGGCACGATTCTTTTACTCACGATTTGATTACTCAGATTCCAGGTAGTTATGTACAAGCAATAAAAGGAATTAGGAATGCTGCGGAAGAAGGAATGATTGTTAATATAAATACGGTTATTACTAAAGACAATATTGGAAACTTGGAGCGAGTTGTAGATTCTTTTGTTGATGAACCGATTCAGGGAATTAGCTTTAATATTTGTGGTCCTTGTTTGATGAAGGGCTCTGATAATTCCCAGGTACATAGTCCTTTTTATTCTGCTAAGGCTTTTGAGAAGATTTATCCTTATGTAATTTCCAAGGGGAAAACAGCAAGATTAGTTACCCCTACTCCTTTGTGTTTTTTTGAGGACGATTTTAGAAAGGAACAAAAAATAAAGAAAAATATTTCTGGAGGTCCTTACTAATTGTCACATGGAAAAAATTTTGTAATTGACCCTTCAGGAAAAGTTCTTCCTTGTACGCACTTTATTGGATTTCATTTGTTAGATTTATTTGAAGAAGGCAAGATAATTACTCCTACAAATTTTTTAGGAAAATATAATATGTCCGGAGGAGTTGCTCATGAATTTAGACAAAAAATGAGAAGAAATGCTTCAAGTAAATGTGATGAACCAAATTGTTATGAGCCATGCTCTGGTGGGTGCCCTTTAATGTGGTACTCTTTTAATCCAGAGAAAGAAATAAAAGGGTTGACACATAATGAATAATATGTTAAGAGTAGAATTTTTTTTTGATAAACGAAAGGATCTAGAAAATATTTGGGATAAATCAAATAGAAAACCTTTTTATGGGAATTTTCAAATTCAAGATTCTTTGAAAAAGATTTGTGTTGATAAAAAGTTTGAGGATTGCGCACCAGACTTAGAAATTTTTTTAAAAAGAATTTATTCTTCTAAATATATAGATGTTTTTAGAGAGGCTATGCAAAAATTATGGAATAATATAGAAGAAGAATTTTTTTCTAGAATGGATAATTTAATGGGGAAAAAATATACCAAAAAAGTAAAAGCTTATATTACCTCTATTGGAATTTGCCCATATAACCCTCGGGAACCTTCTTTTATGGTTTCTTTATTATATCCTCTTCAGAAAGCAATTGGAACTTGTGGACACGAAATTATGCATTTGTATTTCCATGAATTTTATTGGAATGATGTGGAGAAAGAAGTAGGTAAAAAAAAGACGGGGGATTTAAAAGAGGCTTTGACTGTTTTATTAAATATTGAATTTAAAGATTTGTTGTTGACTAGTGATTATGGTTATGAAGAACATAATGAACTTAGAGAGTTTATTTCTGAATCTTGGAAAAGGGAAAAGAATTTTGAACAATTAATTAATTTATGTGTTGAATATTTAAAGTAATAATATTTTTTATTTATTATGAAAAAACAATGGTATGTTTATATTCTTGAATGTGAGGATGGTTCGTTTTATACTGGTGTGACAAATGATGTTGACAAGAGAATGAAAGCGCATGCAGATGGAAAGGGGAGCAAGTATGTTTATAATAAGGGTTTTAGGAAACTTCTTTTTGCAAAGCCATGCAAGGACAAATCTGATGCTTTAAAGTGTGAGTATAAAATTAAGAATCTTCCTCGTAATCAGAAGTTGGATTGGTTTCTTAGGAACATTTAAATATTAAAATATCTCTAAAATATAGAGGTGAAAATGAGAAAAGAAATTTTATTTTTAATAATACTTGTTCTGCCAGTTATGTCAGCAAACATGTGTGTTCAAACAGTTATTTCAGATATAAGTCCGAGTTCTGTTGGTGTTGACAAGGATTTTACTGTGGGTATTACTCTTGATAGTTGTGGGACTTCTTCGGCAAAGAATATTATTTTTGAATTGTATGATATTAGCGACGAGATAATTATTAAAGAGCCGTTGCGAAGAGAAATTGGAGACATGGGGTATTCAAATACAGATAGATTCATAACTTACCATATGAGAACATCTGATGTTGCAGAACCTGGAATTTATCATTTTAAGTATCGTTTAACTTATGGCGAAGAAGTTGTTATAACCGACGCTGGTTCTTTTCCTGTTACTGTTATTGGAGAGCGAGCAGAATTAAGTATTGCTTCACTTAAGACAAATCCGGTTCTTCCAAGAGAAGGGGAGACAGTTGAATTAACTATGAGAATTGAGAACACCGGCGATGGAACTGCAAAATCAGTAAGTGTTTATGCAGAGCACGAATTCCAAGGATTAAGACAATCCTTTATTGGCGCACTTAAATCAGAGGAAGATGGTCCGGTTGTCTTGACTTTTATCGTGGATAAAGCAGGGGAATTTGAAATTCCAGTTACTATTTCTTACAAAGATGATTTTGGAGATAATGAAATAAAAACCAATATAAATGTAAATGTATTAGATAAAGAATTAAATGTTGGAGGAATTGTCTTTGCAATTATTATTGTTGTTGTTTTTGGATGGGGAATATATTATTTTATTAGAACAAAAAAATCAAAAGATAAAATAATACATCAACTTTTAAGTGGAGAAACAAAAGATAAAATATCTTCTTCAACTAATGAGGTAGGAGTAAAAGGAAAAAAAGAAAAAAGAGTTAGAAGGGGAACCAAAAAATAAGAAAAAATGCTTAATGATATTAGGGTTGGATTTCTTAGTGCATCGAGTTCAATAAAAAGAGGAAATAAAAAGACATTATCTTTTATTGTTTTTGTTCTGGCTCTTATTTTTATGAATCTGGTTTTTTTGCCTTCAATGATTGGAGGGGTTTCTGGAATGTTTACAGAATTTATGAAATATCCTTATGGAGATATTGTTGTTGAACCAAGTGGAGATAATGTTTATATTAATAATGCAGATAATGTATTACAAAAATTAAGGGCTGTTTCAGGTGTGCGGGCTGCAACAAAAAGATTAGATGTTGGAGCATCTATTAAGTATAAACAAAAAGTTGTAGGTTCTACAATAACAGGATTATTGCCATCTGAAGAATATGATATTTCAAATTATCCTTATATTATAAAGGAAGGAGAGTTTTTAGGAGACCTTGCTCAAGACGAAATAATAATAGGTGCAATGCTTGTAGAAGGTTATTTTGGTTCTGAAATTTATGATAATCTTGGTGGAGTGAGAATTGGTTCTCTTGTTAATATAACTTATAGCAATGGGGTTGTAAGAACGTATAAAGTTAAAGGAATAATGGAAGGAACATTTGAACTTGTTGACCTTAATGCTTTAGTTCATTATAAAGAAATTAAAAATGTTTTTGGTATTGATGAAAGCAAAGCAACTAGTGTGGTCATAAGAGTAAATAATCCTAAGGATGTAGCTGAAATAAAAGAAAAAATAATTGCTGCAGGCGTTAATGAACCAGTTTTTACTGCAGATGAAAAATCCGATGCTATCTTGAGACAAGCTATGCAAAGCATAGATATGATAAATGTTGTTTCTAAATATGTTAGTCTAATTATTGGAGCTGCGTTGATTTTGATTATTATTTATATTAATGTCTTGAATAGGAAAAAAGAAATCGGTATTTTGAAAGCAGTTGGCATTTCTCCTGGTTCAATAGTGATTTCATATGCTTTTATCAGTATGTTTTATGTTTCATTGGGGATACTTTCAGGATTGGTTTTGTATTTTGCGCTTATGTATTATTTTACTGTGAGTCCTGTTGTGTTTTATGAAACCATTACAATAATTCCTGAGATTCAAGGAGGATTAATAATTGAAAGTATTTTTACAATGCTTATTATGTCTGTTATTGCAGGGATTCTTCCTGCGTGGAGAGTTTCAAAAGAAAGTATATTGGAGGCAATATGGGGGCGATGAAATGAAAATAAGAAAAGCAATTAAAAAAGATATTCCGAGAATGTTTGAAATAATTAAAATTAATAGTCCGAAATATCCAAAACAATTAGCATATAATGAATTGAGTGAAATGTTTTCTAAATCTTTGTTTAAGCCAACTTATATTATTGTAGAAAAGGGGAAAGAGATTGTTGCATTTGGAGGATTTATCCCTTCGTGGATTGATAATGCTGTTTTCAATGTTTTTTGGATTAATACAAATCCCGAATATAAAAAACAAGGAGTTGGTATTAAATTAATGAAAGAGATAATAAATCAAATAAAAAAGTATAAGAAACCAAAACCAAAAATGATTTTAATCTCAACAAAAATTCTAAAATTCTATGAAAAATTTGGATTCAAAAAAATAACTTCAAAATACGATAAAGATTATATTTTAATGGAGAAAAAAATAAAATGAAAGATAAACCAATGATTAAAATAAACAAACTGGAAAGGCACTACAAAACAGGAGATGTAATAGTGAAGGCGCTGAATGGGGTTTCGTTTGAAGTAAAACAAGGAGAGTTTATTGCGATTATGGGTGCGAGCGGAAGCGGGAAGACCACGATGCTGAGAATTCTTGGACTGCTAGACAAGCCGACAAAAGGAGAGTACACAATTAATAACCTTAATGTTGTTAATTTCCCTGAAAATGAAAGAGGTTATTATCGTTTGACGCAATTGGGTTATGTGTTTCAGGATTATGCTTTGATTAAAGAAATGAGTGCTATAGAAAATGTGTATTCTTTGTCTTTAATGGAGGGGAAGTCAAAAAAAGAATCTATTTTAATATCTAAGGATGCGTTGGAAAAAGTTGGGCTTGGAGAGATGTTGGATAGGGTTCCAGACCAACTTTCTGGAGGAGAAAAGCAAAGAGTTGCTGTTGCACGGGCTATTGCTAAAAAACCAAAAATATTATTTGCTGACGAGCCATGCGCAAATCTTGACACCCACACGTCTGAGCAAGTCTTAGAAATTTTTAAAGATTTAAATAAAAAATATGGGCAGACAATAGTAATGGTTACTCACGAGCCATGGCACACAAAATATGTTTCAAGGATTATCAAATTAAAAGATGGAAAGATTGTTGAAGACATGAAAAGAAGATAAGAAATAGTTTTATAAATAAGAATTATAGTTTAATTAAATGGCAAGAAAAAGACCAAAGAGAAATAAGAAACGTGGAATGGAAAAACGATTGAAAAGTGGGCGAAAGGACAAAGTTAAATAGGTAGTGATAAAACATAATAATGTTTAAGAATACTTTATTCTTTTAGGTCTTATGCGTTTTAAATATACAATTTATCCAGAAGCTTGGGAAAAATTAAAATCATTAAATCTTTTAGAAAGAGTTAAAGAAGAAAAATCTAAAGAAGATTTTCCTTATTTTTATAGTCATTTAATGGAGTCCGATGTTATATCAATGTTTGAAGATATGAAAGAAAGGGGGTTTTTTAAAACATTTCCAAAAGAAGAGAAATTTTTTAAAAAAAAATTAAATGAAGTATTCCAAAATATTGAATCTAATCCTTGGAAAATAAAACGAAGAGGAGAAACATTAGAAGAGAAAACAGAATTAGAAGACATTAGTTTAATGTTAGGATACCCTTCATCTTTTATACTAACCCCAAATGAAATTTGGAATTATAAGGAGTTTGGCTTTGATTCAATGAGTGCATTTACTGGAACAGTAGGGGCAATAATATTTGAGGCATCTCATTCTAGAGATTTTTTTAATAGAGGATACAAATGGAATTCAAAAGATACTGAAGGAAGAGAGTGGAAAAATGAAGTTACAGGAGATTCAAATTATGATTTAAAAATTTATAAAACAGATATAACTCCTGATAAAACTTTTGATTCTTTGGGAAATGAAGTTCAATACAGACCAGAGATAGATGATGATAGAAGGATTGTCTCAGCATATCATTCTACAGAGGTTCCTTTGTTGGTTTCTTTGATAAAATATGTTGAACAGACAGGTTTAGAATCAAATGTTTTGAAAGAAGGGGGTAAAGAACTTGTTGAATTAACTTTTTCTCAAAATCAAAAAGGGGGAGCAACAACAGAACATTTATTTCCAAATGAGAGACATATGGTATTGGATTTTATGTCTTTTGATATTCCTATTCCTGTTTTAGATAAAGATTATAGAACAGAACAAAGAACTTCAGATATAGTTGGTATGGCTTATAATGAAGCAATTTATGGAATTTATATTGGACCAAATAAAGAAATTGTGTTTTCTTTTGAGAAAGATTGGCAAGAACCGCAAAAAAACGCATCAGCAGTATTTCAACCACAAGAAACAGACCATTTGATTGCAGGTTTATTTTATCAAGCAATAAATGGATTAGGAAGAACTCCTGCAAGACAATTAGCTCAAGCACTTAATTATAGATACTCTGGAGAATATGAAAAAGATTTAGAGAGATTTAAAATCAATGTGAGAAAATTAACTTCTTCTACCAAAACTTTGCCTTGGTTTTAAATTATCATTTCTTCTAGTACTTGGTCTTCCTCTGGGAGAATCTTTATTTTTTCTTCTTCCATTAAAAGTACTTACAGAATCTTTATCTCTTGAATTGAATCTAGGTTTTCTAGAATCATTATCGTTTTCACGAGATTCACTTCTTCCTCTACTAAAACTTTTTCTTCCTGAATTTTCATTTTTTCCATAAGACTTCCCTGATTCAGAATTTCTTCCTCTGCTAAAATTACTACTCCTTTTTTGTCCTCCAAAACTTTTTCTTCCTCCAGAATTATTTCTTCCAAAACCTCTTCTTGGTGCAGAATCTCTCCCTCTATTAAAATTACTGCCTTCTCTTTGTCTTCCAAAACCTTTTCTTTCTTGAATAATTATTGGAATTCTTTCACACCAAGGGGTTTTTATTTCATTGATTTTTAATTTTTCGTCTTTCAAAATATTACTAAAATTTTCATAGTCTCTGCTGCATAAAACACTAATTGCAATCCCGTCTTTTCCGGCTCTGGCGGTTCTTCCAATTCTGTGAATATACTCTGAACTTGTTTTCGGCAAATCGTAGTTATATACATGACTGACGTCTTTGATATCAAGCCCTCTTGCAGCAACGTCGGTGCAAACTAAAACATTCACACTGTTTTTTGAATTGAAATCACCCATTACATTGTTTCTTTTATTTTGCATCATCCCACCATGAATTGCTTTTGCATTAATTCCAATGTTGTTTAAATTGTTCGCGACAAAATCAACATTATTTCTTGTTCCGCAAAAAATCATAACTAATTTTCCTTTTTCTTGCTTTAACAAATGAACAAATAATGAAAATTTTAATCCATCTGGAACATTATAATAGATTTGTTTAAGTTTAGATGGTTCAATATGCGATTCCACAGAAATCTCTACTGGTTTTTTAGTGTGCTTTTTAGAAAGATAGTCCATTTCCGAGGATATCGTCGCTGAAAAGAGCATTGTTTGCCTTTTTGTTGGGCATTCACTAATTATTTTTTCAACATCTTTTTGAAAACCCATATCAAACATTCTATCAACTTCATCTAAAACAAGAAATTTAACCTTTCCTAAGTTTAATGTATTTCTTTGAAGATGGTCTAAAATTCTTCCGGGGGTCCCGACGATAACATCTGTGTTCGGAATTTTTCTAATTTGATTATTGATATCAACACCGCCATAAATTGGGAGAATATTTAGCTTTTCATGTTTGGAAAATTTTTTTATTGAAGATGCAACTTGTTCTGCTAATTCTCTGGTTGGAGTTAAAATTAAAGCTTGCACTCTTCCATTTTTTTGGAGGTTTTCAATAATGCCCGAAGCAAAAGCCAATGTTTTTCCTGAACCTGTAGCAGAACCGCCAATAACATCGCGCCCAGCTAACACTAATGGGATTGTCTTTTCCTGAATTTCCGACGGGATTTTAATTTTCATATCTGATAAAATTCCCAGCATTTCATTACTTAAACCTAATTCTTCAAATGTTTTCATTTTAATCTATTATTCTATTATCTTTAATCAAGAAATAATTCTTGAAGCAAGTCTTTACAGCTAAGCTCCAAGACTCTAACAACATATAATAATAATTTAGGAGATTGAGGGTTTATAAGATTATTGGTATGGATTTAGAATAAAAATATTTATAAGTATATATTTCTTTTAATATTAATGAAAAAGAGTTGTATAGTATTTTTGTTTGCTTTGTTATTAGTAATGCCTTTGGTTGTTGCAAATACTGAAATAAAGATTAAGACAGTTCCGCTTGCTGAAGTTCAGATGTCAATTTATGATGCAGACAAAGAGACAATTACTATTACTGATAGATATACTGGAGAGTCTGATGAATATGGAGATATTTCTAAAACATTTAAAATTGCTTATGATAAATTTGGTTTAATAATTTTTGTAAATAAAGATGGTGAGAAACTTATTTCTAATGAAAAATTCTTAGACAATCCTTCTGGAGAATTTGTTTATTTAGAGGCTCCTTATGAGAATGTTGAATTGACGCCAACACCTGGATTTGAAAACGGGGTTGAAGTCGAAGTTGAAGAGATTGAAGAAGTTAATGAGACAGTTGAAAATGAAACAGAAATTTTAGAAGAGGAAAATTCTATGGCAGTTAAAACTGGTTTTTCTGTTTTTGGTGAGGAAGGGGTTTTTTCAAAAAAGAACTTTTCTTATTTTGGAGGTTTTTTACTTTTAATTGTAATCATTGGATTTGTTATAGCGAGTATTAAGTACAAAAAACATAACCCAAAAGAAATCAAGATTAAAAAATTAAGTGAATTACAAAAAGAGAAGAAAGAAGATTTAGAGGATAAAAAAGAAGACCTGGAGGATAAGGAAAAAGATTTAGAGGATAAAGAAGAGAATATTGAAGATTATAATAAAATTGTAGAAGATGCAGAAAGGAAAATTGCAGAAGCTCAGCAAGATATTAAGAAGATTAAAAATGAAGGTAAAATAAAAGAGATGAAGAAGAAAATTGCAGAGGATGAAGCTGAGTTGATTAGACTTAGGTCTGGAAAAGAATAGTTTCTATCACAACAATTTTTAAAAATCAATTAGAATATTTTTATTAATGATAAGGTGGTTTGAAAAATATAATAAATTATCTTGGTTAATTACTGTTTTTGGCGCAGGGATGATTTTTTATTTGTCTTCTATTTCTTATTTTCTTGATATTGTTAAGGGAGGAATAAATATTATTTCAATTATTTATCATACCTCTGCTTTTTTTTGTTTAGCCTTTTTCTTGTTTGTTTCTGTTAGAAAAACAAATCAAATTTTTGTTTTGGCGATTGTTATAGCGATGTTTTATGGAGTTTTAGATGAGGTTCATCAGTTATTTGTTATAGGAAGGTTTTGTTCTTTTTTTGATTTTCTCCTCGATACAACAGGGATTTTATTTGCTTCTATGATTTATTTCATCTCTGTAAAGTATAGACAAATTAGAATTCAAAAGCTTTAAAAAAGAAGTTTGCTTTTTAGTTATATCTAAATTAAATACGAGGTTAAAATGGAAGAAGAAACAAACGAAACTCAAGAAACTCCTGAAGTGAGCGAAGAAACTAGTGCTCCTGAAGAGAGTGAAGATTCAGAAAAACCTGTAGAACCTGAAGAAGAATCTGCAGAACCTGAAACTGAGCCTGAAGCTGAATAATCAGGTTAATAAAATTTTTATTTTTTTTTATTTACAACAAATTTATATAGTGTTTTGAAATAAACACATTATGGGGCTGAAAATATTTTTAAGTTTTTTATTTTTTATTTTTTGTATAGGAAGTCTTATTGTTTATTGGTTTGTTCCATTTGGAACAGTAGAGTTTGGAACCAAGTCAAGTGATTTTAGTTTTAATGTTACTCAATCAGGTGATATGCAGTTTTATAAAAATATGAGATATTCTGATTCTAAAATTCCATATAAAATTTATGATTGTCCGTTGCAAAAAAAGAATGATATGGAAAGAGCGTTTGAGATAATTGAGAACAGCAGTGTTTTGAAATTTATTCCTGTTGATTCTGGTGATGAGCTTTTTGTAACTTGTGATAGCAAGAATAGAATTGAAGAAGGATTGTTTATTGCAGGAGAGGGAGGGCCTTCTAAGATAATAAAAGGAAATAAGTTTAGTGTTATTTTGAAAGGAGAGATTTTGTTAATTAGGGATTCTAATTGTGAGAACCCTAATATTGCGTTGCACGAACTTTTGCATGCTTTGGGATTTGATCATTCTGAAAATTCTAATAATATTATGTACCCGATTAGCAAGTGCAAGCAGACAATTGGCGACGATATTTTTATGTTAATAAATGAATTGTATTTAACTCCGAGTTTACCTGACCTTGCTTTTGAAAACGTGTCCGCGGTTATGCGTGGAAAATATCTTGATGTTAATATGAGTATCAACAACGACGGACTTAAAGATTCTATGGAATCTAAAATTTTTATTTATGCTGATGATAAACTTGTGAAAGAAATTGAACTTGAGGCATTGAAAATCGGGTATGGAAGAATAATTTCATTAAGTAATCTTTTTGTTAAGCAAATAAATGTTAATAGTTTGGATTTTTTTATTGATTATAATTTTTCTGAGTTAGAAAAAAATAATAATAGAATTAATTTGAAATTGGATTAATTATCTAAATCCAATAAATCAAGGTCGTCTGAAAACTCGTCTTCATCAAAGTTTTCGTCTAAATTTTCCCCCATTGTTTTTTGAGTAATTACTCTTTTACCTCATTTATATTTTTCTAATATAATTGTTATTTTTAAACATTTCTATACTAAAGTTTTTGAGATTATTTTGTAATTCCAGTCGTGAAATTTGTATTTGTTTTCGTAGATATTTTTGTAAATGAATTCTTTGCTTTGTTTTGGTTTTAGGTAGTAAGTAATTGATTCGGTTTTTGTATTTCCGTAATAGTCAGTGAAATAATAATTTACACGAAAGTATCCTGCTTTGTAATCTTGGTTTTTAACATAGACAAGGTATTGTTCTATATTGTTTCCTAAAACTCCTTTTAGCTTTTTTTTGTATGCATGGTAATCATAATCTAAATAATCTCTTTGCGTTTTTGTGTAAGAAGGAAAATGTTTTGTTTGGGTGTTGTAATATGTGTTGAATGAATTTGTGATTATTGTTGAACTTCCTGTTTGGTTTTTTGGAATTAGAAATAATGTTGTCATTATGATAAGAAGGCTTATTAGAATTAGTCCTAATAATATTTCAACAACTCTTTTTTCATCAATCTCCATATCAAAACAACTAATAGGTATTATTTAAATATTATTGAGATTGAAAGGATATTTTGGAGAATTTGATAAACAATAGTTTTAAAAATAATTCGTGTTTGTTTATTTTGTCCCTTATCCAAGTATAAGGATTGAATAGGAAATTCAAAACTCGAAAAGTTTCTTTAAAACTTTTCTACGCAAATTAAAATTTGCATGAGGGTATTGGAGTAAAGGGAACCCCTTCGTAGCTCAGTGGTAGAGCGCCTGGCTGTAGTTTATAACTAAGGTGGAGATTCAATATAATCAGGTTAACCTGATATGAAAACCATAGGTTTTCTTTATGATTACTATGAAGCCCCAAAAGCCAATTCGGTTACAAGCAGTACCCGGGAGATCCCCAGTTCGAATCTGGGCGGAGGGATTTGATAATTACTCCTTCAATCATTCCGACGTGAGTGTTCCACAATTTAATAAACTCTTAATTCTTTGATTGTTAATGGTCTCAAAGCATCAAAAACGTGCTACA
Organism: Candidatus Woesearchaeota archaeon; assembly: GCA_964598185.1. Classification (GTDB taxonomy): domain Archaea; phylum Nanobdellota; class Nanobdellia; order Pacearchaeales; family GW2011-AR1; genus JAGLYK01. The sequence continues at coordinate 15,920 of CAZRAT010000008.1, forward strand.
AAGAAGTTGAGGAATGTTCAGAAGCAAAGAGGAAAGTTTCCTTTGCTGTTGGAAAAAGTAATTAATGATTCAGATATTGTTTTGGAGATTCTTGATGCGCGTTTTCCAAAAGATATGCAGAATAAAGAAATTGAGAAGTTGGTTAATCAAAAAGGTAAACAATTGATTTATGTTTTGAATAAGTCTGATTTGACAATGAAGAGGGATAAAAGTTTGAGTCCAAAAGTTTTTGTTTCTTGTAAAAGTAGAACAGGGATTTCTGAATTAAGGGATAAGATTAAACAAGAAGCAAAGAAAATTGAAAAAGAAGGGCGTGTTTATGTTGGAGTGGTTGGTTATCCAAATACAGGGAAGAGTTCTTTGATTAATCTTTTGATTGGGAAGATGTCTGCGAAGACCGGGGCAGATGCGGGTTTTACAAAAGGGATTCAGAAGCTGAGGTTGTCTGAGGAGATTTGTTTGTTGGATTCCCCAGGAGTTATTCCTTCTGAAGCATATTCTATGATAAATGAAGAGAAGCTTGCACAGCAGGCAAAGGTTGGAGGAAAATCTTTTAGTCAAGTAAAGAATCCTGAGCTTGCAGTTAACGAGATTATGAAGAGCAATAAAAAAGATTTAGAAAGGTTTTACAAGATTGATTTTAAAGATGCAGAGGATTTAATTGAGAAAGTTGGAAAGAAGAAACGTTTTTTGAACAAGGGCGGAGAAGTTGATTCAGATAAAACCGCGAGAATGGTTTTGAAAGATTGGCAGTTGGGGAATATTCAGATTTAGTTATCTTAAAACCCCCCCAGTCATCTCGGCGTGGACGTATTCTTTAAATAATCATTTTTCTTAATGATATTATGAAATATTGGATAATTTCCATGCTTGTAGGATTAATTGCGTTGTTCTTTTTTCCAGAACCAGAAACAAATTTTTTTGCTTATTTAGGAACAGCAATATTCTTTGTTGTTTTGACTGTGTTTTTGTATAAATGTAAAAAATGTGGTAAAGGTAAAAAAGTTGTAAAATAAATAAACCTTACGAATTTGGGAGTTGTGGTGGAGGGATTTTTGTTTGTTAATATTTATTAAGTAGTTTTTCTTAATGGATTTATGGGAAAAACAAAATTTATTGAGTATGCTAAAGGTGTTATATCTACTTTAGTGGCAATTTGTGTGGCATTTATTTTTAATATGGCATTAATTGAAAAAAGTATAACTTTATTTTCTGCTTTTTGGAAAAGCCTATTATTCATTTTAGGAGGATGGATTTTTATAGTTATTCTCAATAAAACTCAGGAATGATCCTCCTCATATATGAATACTTTTAATCGGTTCTGGGCGAAGGGATAAAATTTGAATTGGAAAAGTAACAATTATATAGTGTTTTATCAGTCATTGAATATGAAAAGAATCCTAATTTCTTTGGTTGCAGGTTTTTTTGTTTTTTTTGTTGGAACCATGGTTACTGGAAATGCTTTATTGAGTGTTATATTTGGGATAGTTGTTGCAGTAGTTTTATCTATGATTACAGATGAAGATTATATGAAACGTCAGAAGAGAAGAAGGGAGACTAAGGATAGAGAGAGAAAAGAAGAAAGATATTGGAAACGAAAAGGATATAATACAGAATATGGAATACAAAGGGCAAGGAATGATGTAGAAGCAGAGAAGAAATACAAGGACTATGATGAATTTAATATAGGAAATATAATGCCTAAAATAAATCCTTTAAAGAAATTGTGGGGAAGCTGAAACATTATGTTAGTATCATAACATTCAGTTTTATCTCGTATCTGGGAGAATGGATTTTTAATATTCCCCTTCATCAACTTTTTCTTTTTTCTGTTCTGAAACAAAATATGCATTATTTGATTTTGTTTCTTTTATCTTTCCTTGTTTTTCATAGATAGCAGTTGCTGGAGGTAAGGCGAATTTTCCAACCACACCGATTTTAGAATAAAGTATATAAGATAAAACTCTTGTTTCGTTTTCTTCTAATTTTTCAAAAACCCATTCTATTCTTTTGTTTTTCTCATCTATTCTTGTTGGCTGTTCTCCCCCAAACCTCTTGTAGATTTTCGTCAATGCAGGAAGCCGATCAATAATGCTAACTCTCTCAACATATTTTTTAGCTTTCGCAAAGACAGTAATTTTTAATGCGAACTCTCCTCCTTTTGTTCTTACAAATGAAACCTTTTTCCTCAAGAGCAAGTCTGTTTTTGAATATTGTTTTGCCAGAATAATTATTGTGATAATAAAAAAGATTGCTAAGAAAGGAAATACCCAGTTGGTCCTGACAATAATTTCCAGGCTTTCTCCTGGCTTTATTTCTTTGCTCCAAGTATAAGATACAATTGAACCTTTTCTTTCGACAATATCTGGTTCAGGGCTGAAACTTGTGAACAGCCTAGAGAGAATATTTTTTTCTAAAGTTGTTTGGGATTTTTCCAGAATGTTTCCTTCGTTTGTCTTTGTGATTATTTTCGTATTAATAAGAACACCATAATCTTTTTTTGTGATTGTCAAAATATTTGATTCTGTAAATTCTATAACTTCTTCTATTTCTATTTTTTTATCTTCTACATTTATTTTTGCATTCAGTGTGTAAAATCCTGCTGTTAGTTTCTTAAAATCTTCTTTGTTTAATTCTACAGTAAAATCCTTTCTTTTGTTTGGACCGAGAGTAAATGTTTCTTTAAACTCAAAAAATGCAGAATTAACTTTTAAATCAATTTCTTCAAAATTAAAGTTCAGTTTGTTATAAAAATAAATTTCAATAGAGTTTGATTTTGAATCAATTTTCCTTGTACCAATTTCAAAAGAATCTTTTAAGTCAACTATTTTGAAGGATAGTTCTTTTGTTATTTCTGAAGCGTCCTGTCCCCTAATAAAATAATTAAATGTATAAATTCCCCTTGAAGATAATTCTCCGATGGGGGAAATTTTTAGTTCAATATTTTTTGTTTCTCCTTGATTTATCAGTGTTGTTCCAACAGGAAACATTTCAAAACCTAATAAATTATAGAATTCAAAATTATCTGTTGCTCCTAAATTAGTTATTTTCAAATCAAAAATAGTTTGGTCATTTAATCCAATTACCATCACTTCGTCTGAACTTTGTTTTTCAACTTTTAGGTTTATTGCTAAAACAGAAGGCAAAATTAAGAGTATTAGTAATAATGCTATTTTTTTCATGATAAAAAAAGATATGAATTCTATTTAAAGATTTCTGTGATAAATTACCTTTTTCCTTCTAAATCCATATAGGCTTTTGCCTGACTTAAGAATTCGTCACAATCGCCAAAGAGTTTGTCTTCAAACTGGTCTATCCTTGATTTTATAACCCATTTTTCATAAATGCTTCTTAGAAATTTTCTAAAGGCATCTTTTTCAAACTTTCCGTCATAATCTTTAATGAGGTTTCCTGTAAGAGTAATCTTTACTTTACCTTGGTTTGTTTTTACTTTTGCCCCTCCTTGTTCTACTTCTACTTCTATTAAATCTGTTATCTTAAAAACAACCTTTAATTCAAACTTAAAATAATCTGTAACTTCTCTTGTACCAAGCCATTCAATTTCTATTTCTTTTGAATTTCCTTTTAGAGTTTCGGAATATTTATTTTCCAATATGTTTAAATCTGTTTCTTCTGTAAGCCAATCATAACAAAATTTGTAGAAATTTAAAAATAAGAAAATCCCTTTGTAACTTATATTGCTTGAAAATATTTTGTCTTTTTCTGCCACTTTAATTCCTCTTTATAGAAAGAACTAATTTCTATTTAAATAGTTTACTAAACAAAAGAACCCATGGTTCTTTGGAAATCTCCTTCTCTGTTCAGATAAATGATTTCTTTATTGCAATCCGAAGGAAATCATATAAAGGGCAACCACAATTAACCTTGGTTTCCCTTTAGAACCCTTCCTTAAAATCTAAGTAGAATTTTGGCAAGTTTCACAAATTAGAAGCCCATTAAATCTATTGAGTATATCATAGTTTCCACATTCTTCGCAAATTCCTTCCACTATCTTGTCTCTTTTTTTTATTCTTTGTAATTTGTTTGCTTCTTCTCTAATTTTTGATAACTCTTCAAGTTCAGGATAAAATTCTGGGTTGAAATTTAAAATATCCTTAACTGTGACAAGACCAACAAGTTTGTTTTCATAAATTACTGGAAGCTTTCTAAAATTTAGTTTTTTCATTTTTCTGATTGCTTCTTCAATTGTGTTAGTCGGATTTATCTTTGCAATCTTTTTTGGAGAAATATCAATTGCATTTATTGATAACAATTCTTTTTGTGATTTTTTTATTAATGCCCATAAAATATCTCTATGAGAAAGAATTCCTACAAGTCTATCCTCTTCTATAAGTAAAAGGCACCCAACTTTTTTTTGCACCATTTTTTTGGCACAATCTAATAAACTAGAATGTGGTTTAATGGTTATTGGGTCTCTTGTCATAATGTCAGAAACTAATCCTCTTGCCATAACTTTATATGATTCTTCTACTTATAAATTTTGTCTGAAAAAAACCTATTTGTTAGATTACAATAATACTTAAATAAGCAGATTTTAGTTTTTATAGATGGAGAAATTATATGACAGATAAGCCTGTAGTTTTAATGCCAGAGGATATTCAAAGAATAATGGGAAAGGACGCTCAGAGGGATAATATTCTTGCTGCGAAAATGGTTTCAGATGTTGTAAAAACTACATTGGGCCCTAAGGGAATGGACAAGATGTTGGTTTCTCCGACAAATGACGTTGTTGTTACTAATGATGGCGTGACGATTTTGGAAGAAATGCAAATAGAGCATCCTGCTGCGAAAATGATGGTTGATATTTCTAAGACACAAGATGTAGAGGTTGGCGACGGGACCACGACAGTTGTGATGATTGCAGGGAAACTTTTGGAGAATGCAGAGAAGTTGTTAGATAAGAAGATTCATCCAACAGTTATTGCAAAAGGTTATCGTATTGCTGCTGAAAAATGCCAGCAAATTTTGAAAGATATTTCGTTGAGGATTACTCCTGATAATAATTCTGGGGAAATAAATGAAGATGTGTTGAAACAGATTGCCATGACTTCTATGACTGGCAAGAGTGCAGAGGATTTAAAAGAAAAGTTTGCAGAGATTATTGTCAAAGCCGTGATGCAGATTCAGGACGGCGCATCTATTGATTTAAATGACATTAAAATTGAAAAGTCAAAGAGCGAGAGTGTTAATGATACTGAGTTGATTGCAGGAATTGTTTTGGACAAAGAAAAAGTTTCTGGCGAGATGCCCTCTGTTGTTAAAAATGCTAAGATTGCTTTGGTTGATTTCCCGTTGGAGTTGAAGAATCCTGAGATAGATACAAAAGTTTCTATTTCTTCTCCTGAGCAGTTGCAGAGTTTTATTATACAAGAAGAAGAATCTATTAAGAATATGGTTTGGAAAGTTAAAGAATCCGGAGCAAATGTTATTTTTTGTCAGAAAGGGATTGATGATTTTGCGCAGTACTTGTTGTCGAAGAAAGGAATTTTTGCGTGCCGAAGAGTTGCTAGAAGCGACATGGAGAAATTGGCAAAGGCGACTGGGGCAAAAATAGTGAGTAATCTTAATGAATTGGATTACTCTGTGTTAGGGTGTTCTGAAGTTGTTGAAGAAGTTAAGCACGGTGAAAATTCTTTGACTTATATTCGAGGATGTGAAAATCCAAAAGCATTAACTATATTAATTCACGGCGGGACAGACCACATTATTGATGAAATTGAAAGAGCGATTAAAGATGGGTTAGGTGTTGTTGCGTCTTCTTTGAAAACTGGTTTGATTGTTCCGGGGGGAGGAGCAATTGAAATTGAACTTGCTCAGAGATTAAGGCACTTTGGGCAGTCTATGACTGGAAGAGAACAACTTGCAGTTGAAGAGTTTGCATCTGCGTTAGAATTCATACCGACGACACTTGCAGAAAATGCAGGGATGGACCCGATAGATGTTTTGACTGAATTGAGGTCAAGGCACGATGCTGGGGAAAAAAATGCAGGTTTGAATTTATTTACTAACAAAGTTGAGAATGTTTTAGAAGCGAGAATTATTGAGCCGTATAAAATCAAGAGCCAAGCAATTAATTCTGCTTCAGAAGTTGCGATTATGATTTTGAGAATTGATGATGTTATTGCTTCTAAAAATAAAGGCGGAATGAATTCTATGACAGGCGGAATGCCTGGGATGGGAGAATATTAAAAGTTAAATAATTCTTAACCTAAAATAGCATACAACACACAACCAATAATTACAAAAGCAGTGACAATGTTTTTCCAATTAATTTTTTCTTTTAGGAATTTCCAGGCAAATAAGTAAACAAATATTGGTCCGAGCATTATCATTAGTGTTGTGAAGATTACTCCAAGTTTTAGGAAACCGTAATAAATTATTATTCTGTAAAAAGCCCAGATAAATCCTAATGCGAGAATTTCTAATTTTACTTTTTTGTTTAGTTTTTTGAAGTCTGGTTTGAACGCTAAAAAACTAATTATAAAAATTGTTGAGCATCTAAGGAAATAGAAAGTTACTGGAGAATAGAAATCAAGAATTAGTCTTGTGATTATTAATTCAAGTGCAAAGAAAAAGCTTCCAATAATTGCTGCAATGAAATATTTGTTGAATACTAAATGGTCTTTTTTTATGTGTGATAAAATTATTACAGTGCCAGCGATTAATGCTGGAATGATTATTTTTAAGTTTCGTTCAAACATTGTTTCGCTTACTAAATAACTGAAAACAATTGCGAGCAAGATAATAAATAATGGTTCTAGGATTTTTGCAGGTTCGAGGTTGTTTACTTTTTCCCCTTTCATTGAATAATAGGTAAAGAGGTTTGCAATGAGAGAAAAAATAATTACTAATGAAAAAATGAAAATATTCCAAAGTTCAAATGCTTGGGTATCTAGCTTCCAGAAAAAATAAATAAATGGTAAAAGAGATACTGTGATGGCAAGAAATTCTGTTGATTGAAAAAGCTTGATGTTGATTTTTCTTTTTTTTAAAATTGTTCTTTGAATAACAATTCCTGTTGCTAATGCAACTGCTCCTAAGATTGGAAAATAAAAAACCATTCAAAACAACCTAAGCGGTTTTTTTGGATTTTCCCTTCTTGTCCCGCGATGCGATTTCTTTATTGCAATCCGATGGAAATCGCGTAGATTATTCACCTCCATTTTAATTTTAAGAAAAGGAGGTTTAAAAAAGTTTCAAATCAAAAGATTTAAATAAAAAAAATTCTTTATATTAAAAAGAAAAATGGTGAATACAAAAAAAACGAAGTTGGAACTTTTTAAAATTCTTAAAAGTCAGATTGATGTAATAGAAAGAGAAATTAAAAGTGATGTGATTGGACCAGTTGTAGCGAGTTTTGGATTTATTATCGCTCTTATTTGGAGAGACGCAATAAAAGCAACATTAGATGAATATCTTTTAAGAGCAGGACTTTTAGAAAACGCATATATTTATCAAATTATCTCGGCAGCAATTATAACAATTGTAGTTATCTTTATTATGATTATTGCGACAAAAATGGGAAGAAAGAAAAAGAAAAAGAAAATTAAAATAATAATTGATGCAAAAATTGATGAGCTAAAAAAATCTAAATAAATTTTTAAAATTATGTGCGAGCCGGTACTCGTGGGTCGCTTTTTCAAAGCTCTCCGTCATCCGAAATTTCAGTTTCTAATGAAACTCAAGGGTTCTTATCGAAATGCGCGGACCGGGACTCGAACCCGGGTCACATCGTTTTTGCTTTGCGATTTCCATCGGAGGCTCTTGAAGAAATCGCCCACCTGAACAGGAAGGAGATTCCAAAGAACCTTGGTTCTTTTGATTGGCAACGACATATTCTAACCACTAAACTATCCACGCCTAATTATTTGAATTATGTAATATTTATAAACATTAATATTCTATTATAGTTAGATTTTATATCAAATAAAATCAAATGAAAGGAGGTGTAAAAATGTGGTATGAAAAAACTGCTTTGGTTTTGGCTGCTGTTGGAGCTATAAACTGGGGACTTAGTGAGATGGGATGGAATGCTGTTAATGCGTTAATAGGAAGCTGGAGCGCTATAACTGCTTCGATAGTTTACTATCTTATAGGTCTTTGCGGAATTTATGCATTGTATGAGATTTTTAAATAAATCAATTAATTTTTTATTTTTTTAATTTATATTCTTTTTTAGAAAGTTCTATTATTTTAGTGTCTAAGATACTACAAGGGATACTGCCTCACTTTGTTCGGCCTTCCACAAGGGATGACTCGACTTCGTCGACTCTCAATTCTTTTACACAAATAACTTTTATAAACTAATAATATTTCTAATTAATAGTTATCAAATAACTTTAAAAATTTAGAAAACTAAATTTTTATTAAAGGTCCTATAGTCCAGTGGTTAAGACAATTCGTTTACACCGAATAAACAGCAGTTCGATTCTGCTTAGGACCATTATGCAAAAACAAAGTTTTTGTATTTGGTAAATCTAATTGTAGAATCTCACTGCTTACAGCAGTTTCCCCAGGGATGACTCAACTTCGTTGACCCTCGATTCTGCTTAGGACCATTTCAATTTAATCTCAATAAAAAGATTTAAAAATAAAGTTATTGTTTTTTAGTCATGACAAAAGCGACAAATCAAGAACAAGATATTCCTGAAATGGAACTCAATAATAAATATTCTTCTAAAATTCCTAATATTGAAAGTGCTGAAAAAATAAAAAAGAATATTGAGAAAACTAAAAAAGAACTTGAAAAGTTGAAGTCTTTTATTGTCAAGAAATATCCTTTTACAAAGTCGTTGAGTGTTCTTCCACCGCAAGCAATTAAGAAATTTATCGAAGAGGAAGAGATACCTAAAGAAACAGAAAAGCATATGCAACTTTACATGATTATTCCTGAAGAAAAAATTAAAGAGATTCCGAAGATAACTCATGATATTGTAAAACATATTGAGTCTTTGAAAATGAATGAAAATAAAATTTGGTTGCAGGTTAAAACTCCGATTGACATTTGGGAAATGTGCTTGGATTCTAAGTTTGATTTAGCCGGTGCAATTGCAATGTCGTTTCCGCTTTATGATAAAGGATTTTTAGGTGGCTTAAGAATTGTTGAGATTCATAAATCATTGGTTTTGCAGAAGTTTGAGAAATATGTTGTGAGTTATGTTTTTACAGGAAGTTTTATTCGAGGGGAAGCGTCGCCAACTTCTGATGTTGACATTGCAATAATTATTAATGATACTGATGTTAAGAGAATGCCAAGGGTTGAGTTAAGAGATAGATTGAGGAGCATAATTTATCAATATGTTGCCGAGGCTGCTGCTTTGGCTGGGGTGAAAAACGAGTTGCATATTCAGACTTATCTTTTGACAGAGTTTTGGGATTCTGTTAAAGATGCTTCACCAGTTATTTTTACTTTTATTAGAGACGGAATTCCGATTTACGACAGACAGACGTTTATGCCCTGGAAAGCGTTGTTGAAAATGGGCAAGCTTAGACCTTCTCAAGAGTCAATTGATATGTTTATGAAAACTGCAGAAAAAACTAAGGAGATGGTTAATAGAAGATTGGTAGAAGCAATGATTGATATTTATTATAGTGTGTTGAATCCGTCGCAGGCATTGGTTATGCTATACGGGCTTCCTCCTCCGACGCACAAGGAGACAGTCACAATAATGGAAGATATTTTTGTTAAGAAAGAAAAAATGATTAAGAAATCTGAGATGGAAATATTGGTTAAGGCTGTTAAGTTGTTTAAGGAATATGAACATGATACAAAGTTTAAGATTTCTGGTAAAGATATAGATGGATTGGTTAAAGAGACAGATGCTTATTTGAAAGTGTTGAAGGAGTTAAGAAAGAGGATTGAGAAGAGATATCAGGAGAAGACAATTGAGCAGATTTATGAGGATGTTTTTGGGTTGTTGAAGGCGAGCATAGGCAAGAAGGCACAAGCGGTTTTGATTTCTGAGTTTGAAAAAGATTTTGTAAAAAAAGGTAAGTTCACTATTCAGCATTTGAGAATTTTAAATGATATTGTTAAAGCACGTGCAGATTTTAAAAAAGGAAAGTTGAATTCGCACAAAGTTGAAGATGCGCGAAAGAATGCGAGCATTTTAATTAATGAGTTGATTGATTATAATCAAAGATGTGAGTTGGCTAAGAGTAAAAAATGAAAGTTAAATTTATTTTAATGTTTTTGATATTAGTTGGGGGAATTGTTTTTGTTCAAAGTGCTTCTTATCCTGCACCTTTTGTATCTGGAGAAACTGACGCAGGCACTATTTCAAGTGAATCTAAAAGTTTAGTAAGTGGTTCTTCATTAGTTGTTGTTGAGAGAAGTAATCCTCGTTTTGAAAATTATTCTTCAGATATTCAAAATGTATTGAAGAAAGATCCAATAGATTGGACTATTAAAGAGAATTGTATTTTTATAAAAGGTTGTTAGAATTTTAAAGAAAAAATTTGTTATCCTTTTGGGTATGTTAAAGAAAAACAATATTGTTCAGATAATCTTCTTGATAAACAAGAGAAAAGAACTTATGGATTTGTTAATCAAAGAGGTTGGGGAAACTTATGCGAACAAAATTTTGAATGTGAAAGTAATTTATGTTATAAAGGAAAATGTATTCATACTATTGAAAGTGAATTAATTGAATCATTGATTAAAAGGATAGATGAACTTGAAGAGAAATTAAATTTGCAGAAAGAGGAGAGAAGTTCTCAATCTTTTATTACAGGAGAAGTTGTTTCAGAAAATCCTAAAGAGAAAAAAGGATTTTTTGGTTGGATTAAGGATAGGTTTAGTTTCTTAGATTAAGTCGCAATCTTTTTAAACCATTTTTCTAATTAATATTATGGTTAAAGGAAAAGTTGTTCAATTTAGGCGTGGAAGACATACAATTACAGAAAGGCATTTTTTGATTGAAATTCCAAAAGTTGCAACGCGAAAAGACGCTGAGAAATTTGTCGGAAAAGAAGTTGTGTGGAAGTCGCCTGCAGGTAAAGTGATTAATGGTAAGGTTTCGGGTGCTCATGGAAACAAAGGAGTTGTTCGGGCGATTTTTGAAAAGGGTTTGCCAGGACAGGCTATTACAACAGAAGTTGAAATCAAAGATTCTTCTGATGCATCGTTTAAACCAAAAAATTTAAACGACA
>CAZRAT010000009.1:0-25243 GCA_964598185.1 Candidatus Woesearchaeota archaeon
AAGAGAAACGTTTAAATATAATTATTTGTTCTTTCTTGAATGAAGAAAATAGCGGTGTGTTTTGTAATTACTATCTTAATTTTAACAGTTGGGGTTTTTGCTGATACAAAAGATACAATAGAGGAAATTAAAGATTTTATAGTGGAGAAAGGAATTATTGTCGAGGACAAAGACATAGTGCAGGTAAATTTTAGTGATTTGCCCGACGAAGTTAATATAGAAAAAATTGAAAACACGAGCATAGTTATTTTTGAAGTTAATTATAGTTCAAAGCCGCTTTTTGTGGTTACTTCTTCTAGTGAGAGATTTCAACCAGAAGCACCTGCAGCCACGTGCGATACAAAATTATTATTGCAGTTTGGAATGAGCAAAGGAAATGGCAAGTCGGATTTTTTAAATATGGCAGGAGGAGTTCAAAGTAGTTCAGAAAAAGGTTATGTTATGATTAGGGACGGAAGCATCACAGGGATTTCAACTAATTTAGAAATCACAAAATCTGCGAAAGATGAAGAAGTTGAAATCATTATATACAAAAATGGCGAAGAGGTCGGGTTCAGGAATGTTTTGAGCGCAGATTCTTCAGGAGTCAAAATAGATTATGATACTCAGTCAAAAGGAATTGTAAAGTTCAAGGCAGGGGACGTAATTTCTGTTTATTTAAATTCAGGAAAGGAAATTTCTCTGGCAGATGTTACAACTTCAATTGAAATCACTAATTAAAATGGAAAAAATTAATTTGAAAAATAAATACATTATGATTTTTGTGTGCGTTCTTTTAGTGGCTATTGGTTTGTATTTTCTTCAAATTAATTTGTCAGGTAATGTTGTTTTAGAATTAGATGCTAATTATTTTGAAGGAGAGAATTTAGATGGAATATTAAAATTATCTTTAAACAACGGAGAATTTATCCCTGCGTCGTCAATAGTTATTTTTGAAACTTCTGACCAACAACAAGAATTTATATTGGAGGACGTTCTGTCCGAGCAACCAACAGAAGGAACATATTATATTCAAGATAGAAATATTTCTGGACAGGGAATGGGCTATGGTTCAATAGGAATTAAAAAAATTTACCCAGAACTTTCATTTGAATTTAATTTATATTCTAAAACAAAAGAAGTAGGAGAGAATAAATCTAAGGAAAAAAAACCAACAGAGGAAGTAGAGTCTGCTGATGAAGAAGTTGTTGAAGAATCTGTTATTGAAAAAACAAATGAAACAGAATTGATTGAAGAAGAAACAGTAAATGAAACAAGCGAGCAAATTGAAGAAACAAGTGAAACAGAAACTGAAATTATTGATGAAGTTGAAGAGGCACCGTTAGAAACAGAAACTGAAATTATTGAAGAAGTAATTGAGGAAGTTGAAGATGTTGGAGAAGAAGTTATTGAGGCACCATTAGAAACAGAAGTTGAAGAAGAAACAGAAACAACCAAGGAAGAAATTAAAGAAGAAGTAAAAGAAGAAAAGCAAGAGGTTAAGGAAGATAAGGAAGAAGCCAAAGACAAAGTTGAAGTTGCTGAAGCGCCAACAATAACTGGCAATATTATTTCATCTATTTTTAATAATTTTCTTTCCTTTTTTCAGTTTATACCGACAGGACAAGTCGCTTTAAGTCTTGAGACAACTTTTCCTGGGACAACTTCGGCAAATGAGCCTTTCACTTATAATTTAGAAAAATCCCAAACCGCAGAATTGGTTTCAGGAAGCGTGACTGATGGTACTGTGGCGCTTAACAACAGCGAGATACAATTTGAAGTTTCAAAGGACAGCATTTTAGTTTCTACAGATTATTTTGAATTAGAAGAAGGCTTTGGCGCAAATTATTTAGATGGCGAGTTGCAAATTTTTGAAATTAATTTGTCTGCGATTGGTTTAAATTTTAGTAAGGGTGATTTGAGCATAAGATTTGTTTATGGAGCAGAAGATATTATTTCTTTATCAACTTTTTTACAGGAAGGCAAAATTGAAGAAAGAAACAAGTCAACCTTGTTAGAAGTTTCTGAATTTTATTTACAAAATTTGACCGACGACGAAAGGCAGATTCTTGTCCAGAAATTTGGAAATGTTTCCATTAAAACAACTGTGTCTGAAGTTTTGAATGGCAGGTTAATTAGGAATTACAAGATTGGAGATTATGAATTAGTGGCGTCCTATGATTATAATCCAAATGAGATAGATTCTCTAAAAGAACAAATGGAAAGAGACAAACTTAATTTTCTAAGAGATTTGATTAGGATGATTTCAGAGGAAGAAAATGGCTCTGAAAATGTCGCAGAATTTTTTGGAAGTTCAAAATTTTAAACTAAACAAAAAGTTTTTAAATTAGTTTTAATAATAATTATAAGGAGGTAAAATGGCATCAAATAAAACACAAGTAATTCTCATAACATCTTTGATTGTGCTTTTGGTTTTGGCCTTAGGGTATATTGGTCTTGGAATGTATGCTTCTTGGAATCAGGCAAATCAGCTTAATAGTGCACAGTATGGATATAGCCAGGCAATACTTACTATAGCACAGCAAGCAGCAACATGTCAGCAAGTTCCGCTAATGGTTGGAAATGAAACAATTAATATAATTTGGATTGATTGTTTGCAACAAGCACCTGCTGCACCTCAATAATTTTATTTTTATTTTTTAGATTTGTAATGCAAATCTTCCTAATTTTAAATTTAAATCAAAATTAGATTTTTTGCCTTTTCCCGACGACAAATTACTTTTTTTGGTAGAAAAGTTTATAAAGGATTATGACTTTTTTCTGGTATAAATTAGTTAAATTTGAACAGATTTTTATACAATTTAATGGAAAATAAATACAGCGCATCTGACATAAAAGTTCTTGAAGGACTTGAGGGAATCAGGAAGCGCCCAGCAATGTACATTGGCTCTACTGGCAAGGAGGGATTGCACCATTTAGTCTATGAAGCAGTTGATAATTCTGTTGACGAGGCGCTTGCAGGATATTGCACATTAATAAAAGTCATGATAAATAAAGACGGCTCTGTGGGGGTTGAGGATAATGGAAGAGGAATCCCTGTGGAGACTCATTCTCAGTTTAAGGTTCCGGCTGTCCAAGTCGCCTTGACAAAATTGCATGCAGGAGGAAAGTTCGACAAGAAATCTTACGCAATTTCAGGGGGCTTGCACGGGGTTGGAATTTCCTGTGTGAATGCTCTTTCAAAAAAATTAATTGTTGAGATAAAGAGAGAAGGAAAGATTTACCAACAAGAATATTCAAGAGGAGACGCCAAGACAAAATTAAAAGTTATTGGAAAATGCAACAATGGAGAAACCGGGACAAAGATTATTTTCTGGCCTGACGAGGAGATTTTTTCTGTTCTTGATTTTGATTATAAAGTTTTAGAGATGAGGCTAAGGGAAATATCTTTTCTAAATGCAGGGTTGAAGATTAATTTACACGACAAGATAAAAGACAAGAAAGAGGAATTTTTTTCTTCTGGAGGTTTGATTGAATTTGTGAAGTGGATGAATAAGTCAAAAGAAGTTATGCACAAACCGATTTATTTTAAAAGAAAGATAAAGGAAACTATTTTGGAAATCGCAATACAATATAATGCAGGATATCAGGAAAACATTTTTGGTTTTGTAAATACGATTAATACTGTCGAGGGCGGGACGCATATTTTTGGTTTCAAAACTGGGTTGACCAGAGTGATTAATGATTATGCCAATAAAAAAGGTGTATTGAAAAACGGCAATCTTTCTGGAGAAGATGTTCGTGAAGGAATTACAGCGATTGTTAGCATAAAGATGGGCGACCCACAATTTGAAGGGCAGACAAAAACAAAACTGGGAAATTCTGAAGTTAAGGGTTTTGTTGATTCTGTTGTGACGCTGGCTTTATCAGAATTTTTTGAGGAAAATCCGTCGGTGGTGAAGAACATTTTATCCAAGGCACTTGATTCTGCTAAGGCAAGATTGGCTGCTAAAAAAGCAAAGGACTTGGTTCGGAGAAAAAACATATTTTCATTAGGGGGCTTGCCAGGTAAGCTTACTGATTGTTCAAATAAAAAAGCAGAGGATACAGAATTATATTTGGTTGAAGGAGAAAGTGCTGGAGGTAGTGCTAAACAGGCAAGGAATAAAGAAAACCAGGCAATACTTCCGTTGAAAGGTAAAATACTAAATGTTGAAAAGGCTAATCCGGTGAAGGCACTTTCGAGCGAGGAGATAACTAACATGATTGTTGCAATTGGCACAGGGGTTGGGGAACAGTTTAATTTGGAAAAGTTGAGATACAAAAAAATTATAATAATGACCGATGCTGATGTTGACGGCGAGCACATTAAAACATTGCTTTTGACTTTCTTTTTTAGGTTTATGCCAGAATTAATTAAGAACGGAAATATTTTTGTTGCCATGCCCCCTTTGTACAGGATTAGGAAGAAAAAAGATTATTATGTTTATTCAGATAAAGAACTTAAGAAGATGAGCGAGAAACTTGGAACAACTAATATTACGCGGTTCAAGGGTTTGGGCGAGATGAGTTCTACCCAGTTGTGGGACACGACGATGAATCCTAAGACGAGAAATATTAAGAAGATTTTTATTAAAGATTCTGTTGAAGCAGACCACACTTTTTCAATGCTGATGGGCGACGACGTTCAAGCAAGAAAACAATTTATTACAGAGAATGCATTAAATGCGGAGTTGGATGTATAAGATGAAAGAATTTGATTATTATATTTTTATTGATTATTCAGAAAATTTAATTGGATACAATATTATTGAAAAAGAAAAAATTAAAGAATTATTACCTAAGATTTCAAAATTGAAACATTATAAAGTTCTTCGGAGAAAAAAAGAATATTTAAATTCTATGAGAAAACTATTTTTAAGAGAAAATATTAATTCATGTCTTTTAAAATTTAAAATAAATAAAATAAAAAATAACCTTGAATTGTTTAGTGAAGTTTTAGAATTTATTAAAAAAAATGAGAATTGTATTGTATTTGTTTCTATTGATGATTTTCAGTTTAGAAGTTTTAGAAAACTTATTCAGATTTTGGATGGAGAGCGAACAAAAGTTATAAAAGAAAGCCAATTGAAAAAAGGAACCATAGAGTATAAGATGGGTTTAATTATAGATACGCAATTAAATTTAATGAGGAGGAAAAATTAATAGATTCAGGGACTCGTCAATCCTACTAACCGCATCAAGTACGGGATTCGTCAGAGTCCTTTCATCTATAATTATAAATAAACGATGAAAGAATATATAAAACTTTCTGTATTGGTAAAATCTAATGCATTAAATGCGGAGTTAGATGTATAATGGAAGAAGAATTTTATAAAAAATTGAAAGAGAAAGTTAGGAAAATAGTTGGAGATAAAGGGGGACATGATTTTTCACACATTGAAAGAGTGTATAATTTTTCAATAGCAATTTCAGAAGGATTAAATTTAGATTTGGATGTGATTAAAACCTCAGCATTGCTTCACGATATTTCAAAAGAAAAAGAAATGAATGGAAACACTAAAGACCATGCAGAACAAGGCGCTGTTGAAGCAAAGAAAATCTTAGAAGAAATGGGATTTCCTGAAGACAAAATAGAATCTGTTTGCAAATGTATTGAGTTCCATAATAAGCCTGATGATAATTCTTCAGTTGATGAAATTCGAGTATTAAATGAAGCAGATGGGTTAGAAGCTATTGGAGCAATAGGAATTGCTAGAGCTTATACCTTTTTTGGCCCAATTCTTATTTTTTATGATTCTATTAAAAAATCTAAAAGTGTAATTAATTTTTTAGAAAATTATTCTAATATAGATTTTTTTAAAATTCCGAAAGCTAAGAAGATAGCAGAGGAAAGGATAAATTTTATGAAAGATTTTAATAAACAATTTGTTAGAGAATGGAATCAGGAGGATTTGTATGGCGAAAAATAAATTATCAACACCTGCATGGGTTTTAGAAGGTTATGATTCTCCTGAAGAATATGAAAAGGCGAGGGGGAAAACTACAAAAACAAAAAAAGAAAAGGCTTTCAAAATTAGGAAGTGCCCTGAATGTGGTTCTTTTGATGTGGTGGTTGTTATAGAGAAGGAAACCATTGGTTTGTGGAAATGTAAAAAGTGTGGATGGGAAGGAAAAAATATTGGAGAGGAAGAATTAACAGAAGAAGAATTTATGAAATATATGGATGAAATTGCACCCAACCAAGTAGGTCCAGGGGAGGGTGTACCATCTATAGAAGGCGATATAAATATAGAGGGCAGGGAGGAGGTAGTATAATGGAAGAAATAGCACAAAATATTGAAGCAATTGAAAAAGAAAAACAAGAATATTTGGAAAGTCATCCTAATGAGGAAGATGAAACTGCACCCAACCAAGTAGGTCCAGGGGAGGGTGTACCTTCTGCAGATGAAAATATAAATGCAGAGGGTAAAGATGTTGATGAGGATGTTAATGTTGAAGAGACTGAGTTTAGTTTGACAAAAGATGAAATTGAAGATTGGATTATTAAATTAACTGAATTAAAAGTTGAGAAAAATCCAATTGAATTAGAAGTTGATGAAGAAAATAGTTTGAAAATAAATTATGAGGAAAATGAAGATGAATAAAAAAAATAATTCAGAAGAATTTGAGATAGATGTTTATGCTTGTGATGGAGATGTCAGTCAATCAGGGTATAGTACTTACAATAAAGGGATGGTTCACTTTAATTATGGAAATTGTTCTATGAGTTCAAGAGGAAATTCTAAATCATTGGTTAGAAACGTGGTTTCAGATTTAAAATGCAATTTGCGAAAAAATTCTGGAATAAGATTAATAAGATTTAATTTTCCAGATTGTAAAACGAGTGTCCAAAAAACAGCAGATGGTTATTTTGGAAGGCCTGTTATTGTTGTTGGGGCTATTTTTTTAAAACCTTTGTTTAATAGAAGGAAGATTGCACTTTCTAGAGAAATAAATAAGATAGATAACATTAGAGATAAAGGAGGAAATTTAATTAAGTTAATGGCTTAATAGATTAAAATGACACCGAATATTGATCCAAAGGTTGCTGAAGATGAGAAAAAAGGAATTGTTCAGACAGAAGTTTCTGGAGAAATGAAAAAAGCGTATTTGGATTATGCAATGAGTGTTATTGTGTCGAGGGCGATTCCTTCAATTGAAGATGGTTTAAAGCCAGTGCAAAGAAGAATTCTTTATGCGATGAATCAAATGGGGCTGAAGCCTGGAACTCCAACTAAGAAGTCAGCACGAGTTGTTGGAGAAGTTATGGGTAAATATCACCCTCATGGGGATAGTTCTATTTATGAGGCAATGGTTCGGATGGCGCAGGATTTTTCATTAAGATACCCTCTTGTTTTTGGACAGGGAAATTTTGGTTCTATTGACGGGGATTCTGCGGCGGCAATGAGATACACAGAATCAAGATTAAGAGATTTAAGTCTTGATTTGTTAAAAGATATTGACAAGGAAACTGTGAAGTTTGTTCCTAATTATGATGGTTCAACAAAAGAGCCTAAGTTGCTTCCTGGAAAACTTCCGACGCTGATGATTAATGGTGCAACAGGAATTGCTGTTGGTATGGCAACAAATATCCCTCCACATAATTTAACTGAAGTATGTGATGCGATTATTGCTTATGTTAAAAAACCTGAAATTTCAATTCAAAAATTATGTGAAATTATTACTGGTCCTGATTTTCCAACAGGTGGTTTAGTTCAAGGAGACATGACTGAATTGTACAAGACAGGCAGAGGAAGATTGATAATGAGGGGAAAGACGTCAATAGAGAACATAAAAAATAAAGAGGTTATTATAATCTCGGAAATTCCTTACATGCTCAATAAAACAACCTTGCTTACTCAGATTGCTAACCTTGTTCAGGACAAAAAAATAAAAGACATTTCTGATTTAAGAGATGAATCTTCAAAAGGAAAAATCCGGGTTGTGCTTGAATTGAAAAAAGGAGCTAATCCTAAATTTGTAATTAATTCGTTGTATAAATATACAAGGATGCAGGATTCGTTTAATGTTAATTTTTTGGCGTTGGTTAATGGGCAACCAAAAATTTTGAATTTGAAAAATGTTGTTGAAGAATATGTTTTTCATAGAAAGAAAATTATTACAAAGAGGACAGAATATGAATTAAAAAAAGCAAAAGAAAGACAAGAGATTGTTGAGGGACTTTTAATTGCATTGAAAAATATTGACGCGGTTATAACTTTGATTAAAAAGTCCAAAAGTAAAACCGAAGCAGTGGAAGGGCTTGTTCAGAAATTCAAATTAACAAGAAAACAGGCAGATGCGGTTTTGGAAACTAAACTACAGCAATTGACTTCAATGGAAGTTGATAAGTTGAAGAAAGAATCAGAAGAATTGAAAAACACAATTGCTAATCTTGAGAAAATTTTAGGAAATATTAATGAGGTTTTAAAAATAATTGTTAAGGAAGTTAATGAATTGAAAGTTAAGTATGGTGACAATAGAAGGACAAAAGTTTTGCAAAAGATTTCTGAAATTTCTGAAAAAGATTTGGTTCAGAAAAAAGAAGTTGTGGTTACAATAACTGATAAAGGTTATTGCAAGAGAATGGATGTGCAGGCTTACAAGGAGCAGAAGAGGGGCGGAAAAGGAGTTATTGGAAGCAGTCTTGCAACAGGGGATTTTGTAAAGCAATTAATTACTTGTTCAACTCATGATTACTTGATGTTCTTTACTACAAGAGGGAGGGTGTTGTGGTTGAAGACTTATGATATTCCTGCTGCAGAAAAATATAGCAAAGGAAAAGCACTGGTAAATCTTCTTGGTTTGAAAGACGAGAGAATTACTAATGTTATTTCTGTTAAAAGTTTTGAAGACTATTTATTTATGGCGACGAGAAAAGGACGAGTTAAGAAAATTTCATTGAGCAATTTTTCAAAGCCAAGAGCGTCTGGTGTTAAGGCAATAAATCTTCCTCCTGATAATTCAGATGTTTTAATTGGTGTTGAAATTGTGAAAAAGGGGCAAGAAGTTTTGCTTGCGACTAGAAAAGGACAGGCAATTCGGTTTAATAGTGATAATGTTCGGGCAATGGGAAGAGCAAGTTATGGTGTTACAGGAATAAAAATGAGCAAAGGTGATGAAGTTGTTGGCATGGAAATTTTAGATACCGAGGCTATTTTGACAATAACTAAAGAAGGTTATGGAAAAAGGACAGCGGTTAATGATTATCGGAAAACAGCAAGAGCAGGAAAGGGCGTGATTAATTTGAAAGTGTCTGAGAAGACAGGAGAAGTTGTTACAACTATTGCAGTGAATAGCGAGGATGGGATAATTATCACAACTGGAAAAGGAATTGTGATAAGAACTTCTTTGAAAAATATTCGAGTAATGGGAAGAGCAGCACAGGGAGTGAGAATTGTAAAACTTCATCAAGGAGATTATGTTACCGACTTGATTAAGGTTCAGGATAATGGTGAGTAAGGGGATTGAATGTGTATATTTAATTATAATAATAATTAAATAGGTTGATAGATAATATTTTTTATGGATTTAAAAAAATTAATTGATGAAGAAATAAATGAATTAGAATATATTTGCAGAATAAGAACATATCATGAATTAGATAAGCAGATTTTTTCTGCAACAAAAAAAGGGGCAGATGATTTTGAATATTTGATTATGTTGCCTGTTCTTTATAATGATGGAGAAATGTTGAGAAAGGTAAAGGATTTGTATGGAAAACCTATCTAAGTTACCAGATATCCAATTCTTTTTGTTTAGACCAAACAGGGCAGATGTCTTTATATTCGCACCAGTTGCAAAGAACTGATTTGTTTGTTGGAAATTTAGTTGTTGATTCTATTTGTTTGATTAATTCTAAAGTTTCTTTTTTTAAATTTTCTAATTGCTCGTTTGTCCGACGAGAAAAGATTTTTTGATTGTGTGCGAGGTAATGCCAGATAAGGGAAATTTCTTTGTCATAACCAAATGTGTCTTTTATTCCAATTGAATAAAGTGCGAGTTGGCGGTCGTTTTCGAATTTTTCTTGTTTAGGAAGAAAGTTTGCTGTTTTATAGTCATGAACTTCATATTCTCCTGTTTTTATGTTGTAGGCAAGTCTGTCTATGAATCCTTGAAGTTTGTATTTTCCTTCTTTATCAAGATTGATTAATATTTTTTTTTCTACCTCAAGTGTGTTTTCATCGAAGGGTTGGTTTTTTATGTAATAATTTAAAATGAATTGCACGCCTTTGTCAAAATAATCTTTTGTAGTCATTCCATTTTTTATTATAACTATTTCTGGTTTGTAATTTTCTGCCCATTTTTCTGCATAGCAAACAATTGTTTCATCTATTGTTGGAAGCTTGTCATTTTTAATTTGAATGTAAAGCCATTCTAAAGTGTTGTGGACAGAAGTTCCTAAATGAGTTTCAATTGTTTTTTCTATTTTAGGAATTATCTTGTCAAGATAGCGAAGTTTGAATTTGAAACGGCATTGTTCAAAAGTAGATAAACGAGAATGTGAATATATTGTCATAAGTAATTAGGGAAAAATTAGGTTATAAAGTTTGTTTAATTAAATTAAACTACCAACTTTGTTTTTCATTTCGTCATAAAAATTTTCACCAATTGATCTAAAAAGATTATGTGGATTAACTCCTTCTCTATCTTGTGAAGAATATCCTACTAAAGCAAGAATAAGTTCTGTATGTTGTCCAGAAAATAAAGCACGAGGGGTTTTTGAATGGAGTTCATAATATCCTAAAAAATTATTTATGCTTTTGAACCCAGCTTTTATTGCTTTTTCATCCCAATATTCTTTACTTGTAGAATTTTCATCAATTTGAAGACGAGTTTGATCAGATAAATTCTTCATAAAAATAATTATTTATATTACTTTTTAAGGATTATTGTGTTTGAATATCTATTTAGCAATTTCCTCTATTGAAGTATCAATTTCACATTCACCAGTTTCTTGATTATAGAAATCAAAGCCTTTGTTTTGGCAACATTCGTCTCTTGAATCAGGGCTAACTGTTGCACATCTGTTCCCAGTAATTAATTCGTCTTTTGCTAAGAATCCCCACCATGAATTTCTTTGTCTTATTACTTCGCCTGTTTCAGAATTCATTTCAAATCTTACACGTTCTCTTACAGGAATAAAACCAAATAATCTTGCTTTTTTTCTTGCTTGAATTTGGTATTCTCCGTTTTCATCTAATTCAATTTCATGTTCTTCTAAACCGCCAATTTTTTCTGTTAATATTGTTTGAACTTGGTCTGGCATTATTTTAATTTTTTTAGTATTATCTTTGAAAACTCCGTAAACTTCTCCTTCAGATTGATAAAGTTCAACTTTTGTTGACATGTCTGCTCCTTTAACTTGAACAATTGTATTCCCTGAATTTCCCGCAGTAATTGTCATTTCTCTTACACCATTAGCTAATCGGCATTTTGTTGAAGAACCAGTACAGGTGCAGTTAATTGGGCATTCACCTGTTTCATTGTGAATTCTTAATCTGTTTTTTACTTGAATTGCTTTTTGTATTTGGACTTGTGTTAAAGTTCTTTCTCTTACTTGAGATGCTACAGAATTATCTGTAGGTTGATTAGCTCCTTGGCCATCTTCTATTGCATAACTTGTAATTGCAAATACCAAACTTGTTAAAAAGATTCCTAGAACTAAAATTAAAACCATCTTTTTCATTAATCTATTAGAATAAGTTTATTTATAAATTTAACTAGTTTATTTTATACAACGCCCTACAAAATTTCTCCAAACCCGATTAATCTCCAGTGCTTATCGATGTTTCGCGCGATGCCAACATTGTCTCCTTCAAGTGCAATTATAGGGATGTTTAATGAAATTTCTATTTCATTGCTTGTGCCCTTTAGGGTATCTGTAACTTTTTCAACTGTGCCGACGGTGATTGTGGTATTTGCAGAAAGCATTAAAAATTCTTTTGTTTTTAGTGGCTCGACTTTTTTTTGTTTTGCTATTCCTAAAACTTCTTCGAACAATTTTGATTTTATTTTTATATTGTGGCTGATTTCTGGAAGAGAATCTTTTGTTGAAGCTAAGCAACCTATTAATGAATCTGTTTTGGTTAGGAAAGGATCTAGTTCTGTTTCTATTGAGATGCTTGCTCCTGGAATGATTTCTTTTAGAGATTCATTTCCTTTATGTAAAGACAGGATTTTTGTTGTTAATGTTTGGTATGTTTGTTGGTTATTTTTTTTAATGTTTAATCCTGGTTTGATTTCTATCTCGTCGCCAACTTTTAATTTTCCTTTTTTTAAGATTCCTCCTAAAACACCTCCTTTTAGATTTTTGATTTTTGTTCCTGGTCGGTTTATATCAAAACTTCTTGCAACTAAAAAAATTGGTTTTGATTCTAAGTCTCTCTTTGGGATTTCTAAGTTGCAAATTTCTTCTAATAATTTATCTATATTAACTCCTTGCTGTGCGGAGATAGGAATGATTGGGGAATTTTCGGCTGTAGTTCCTTTGACGAATTCTTTTATTTCTTTGTAGTTTTTTAGAGATTGTTCTTTTGTTACTAAGTCTATTTTATTTTGGACTATGATTATGCTTTTGATTTTTTTTGCTTGAAGTGCCATTAAATGTTCTTTTGTTTGTGGTTTTACTCCTTCATTTGCAGCGACAACAAGAATTGCAGCGTCAATAATTGCTGCGCCTGAGAGCATGGTTGCCATAAGCATTTCGTGTCCAGGTGCGTCGATGAAACTTATGTACCTTTGCGGTTCTCCTTTTTTAGTGTTAAATTCTTTTCCATCTTTGAATATTGTTATATCTGCGTAGCCGAGTTTGATTGTGATGCCTCGTTTTAATTCTTCAGAATGTGTGTCTGTGAACTTTCCAGTAAGACGACTGAGCAAAGTTGTTTTCCCGTGGTCAATATGTCCGACTACTCCAATATTTAAAGATGGTATTTGTTTCATATAAAATTTAGAAATGAGAAGGTTATAAAGTTTTTGAGTCGAGATACTTTTTATGTATTGCAAACCCTTCTTGAATAATTGTTGCAATATTATCTTCATAAAAGAGAATTGCGGGAATTTCTTCAGCCTTATGAAGTCCTCTTCTTGCACTTAGAGAAGGATTGTTTAGTATATCCTTGTATCTTTCTTTTAATGTTTCTTGCATAATAATTTAAATCCTCTCCAATTAATAAACTTTTCTCTTGGGAGTTAATTTTCCTTAATTTGTTGCATTGGGTAAATAATTTATAAAGTTTTTGAGTTTGGGGATTTTTGATTCTTTAAGATATTTTTTATATTCCCTCCTCTGGGTAAAATTTGGACTCCTGCTTCTCTGCCATATTTAATTACAGTCCATCTGCTAACACCATAACATTTTGC
The DNA here is from genome assembly GCA_964598185.1 of Candidatus Woesearchaeota archaeon. GTDB lineage: Archaea > Nanobdellota > Nanobdellia > Pacearchaeales > GW2011-AR1 > JAGLYK01. The sequence goes on from CAZRAT010000009.1 coordinate 13,348, forward strand.
AACTTTTGAAGCTTTTTTGCATTTTTTTAAACACCTAACAATCTCATCAAGCATTTTTTTAGAGTATCCGGGATTTCCTTTTTTTTTATTTGTTTCTCTTAGTTTGTATTTTTCAACTAAATAATAATCTACTGTTGCTCGTGTTGTTCTTAATTTTTTGGCTATTTTAGTTGGGCTTTTTATGGTTTTGTAAGTCTCGATAATTTTTTTCTCTTTTTTATCAGAGATTTTTGTTGTTGAGCCAGGAGCTATAACTTCTGGAATTGCAATATGAAGTTGGTTCCACTTCCTTAATGATTCATACATTCCTGGATCATCATTAAAAACTTTGGTTCTTGATTTATCTTTATAAAATTCAGGATGTGCTTTATATAAATTTAAAGGAGTGTTATTTTTATCATATTTTCTTCTTCCTAATTTGATAAAAGGTTCTATTTGTATAACTGGTCTCCCTAAAAATATTAAAGGCTCTTCTTGTTTTGAAATTAATTTTTTTAATTTTTCTTTTAATTCTCTTTGGTTATTTTCTTTTATTGGAATAGGTGTTTTTATTAATTCATAAAAGAAAGTATCTGAATCGTCTTTCACAAAAGAATCTAACCTAGTGAAAAATTTTTCTTTATATGGTGTTTGATAAAATCTTTCTACTAGAAAACTTACATAACTATAAGCTTCTTCAAAATTTTCTAATGAATTTATTTTATGTTTTGCAATATTAATTATCTTCTTCTTTTGTTTAGAAGTGAGTTCATAAGTACCTACAATCAATTCTATTGAATCTATTTCCATAAAAATTATCTAGAAATAAAATATAAAAATTATTCCTTTTTCTCTTCAACTTTTTCTGTTGGTGTTTCAGCAGTTTTATTTTGCTCTGGAAAAATTTCTGAAAGTTTTTTTGAACCTTCTTTTAAAACTTTTAAATTAATTTGAGAAATCGCGTCTGAAAGAACTTTTCCTCTAACTGTTTTTCTTAGTCTCAAACCTTTTGGATTTTTATTTGATAATTTCTTTTTGCCTTCTTTTCGCGGTCTTTTTTTCATGGCTTTTTCATAACTTAAAAGAACTTTTTTCAAACCAATGCCTTCAACTTCTTTTACTGCTGTGAAACCAGACTTGTCGCTTGCACCTGTGACTTCTAATTCATAACCTTCTAAATCAGGAGAAACATCTTTCCCGTTTATTTTGTCGTGAAGTTGTTTTCCAATTATCGCAGGCGCGTCTATTTCTAATTTGAAAGTTTTTCCTTCTTTTGTGCTAATGTTAATTTTAAACATTATAATTATTTGAAGAATGAGTTTTTAAGGGTTTTGATATTTAAGGATATTCAAAAAAATCTTTATCCATGCCATTTAATCTTTCTAAGTATCCTCTAACTTTTTCATAGGCGGTTTTTATTTCAGCAGGTGTTTCTTTATGATAAATTGAACTGATAGTTCTTCTTACTGTGCTATCAGAGGTTATTGGTATTGGGAGTCCTCCATTTTCTTTTATTAATCTTGATAAATTTCTTAAAGGTTTTTTTATTTTCTTGTTTAAAGTTTCAGAACTTAAAATTAAATCAAAATATTTTTCTCTTATGTCTTTTCCCGCTTTTATAATTTCATTTGAACATTTGTTTTTTTCATTATAATTAGAACTATATACTATGATATCTAATGTTACGTTTTCTTCTTCACTTAGTTTATTTTTTATTCCTTTTTGTTTCATTTTCAACATAATTTTTCTTAATTCTTATTTTATAAAACTTTTGGTAATAATTTGTTAGAAAAATTATAATTTAACCCCCCCAATCATCTTTTTTCTTTCTTTTTATTTCTGAGAGTTCCATTAAAATCTTTTTCTCGTTTTCAGAAAGCAGGTCTTTATTTTTTTTGAATGTTTTAAATTGGGATTCTGAAATGTCCGAATATAGGAATTCCTTGTCTTTAAGTTGTCTTTCAAAATTAACTCCTGGAATTGAAATCGCGACTTCCATGTTTTCTGTAGCTTCGCTGATAGATTTGTTTTCTGACTGGATGTTTTTTATTCTTCCGATTTTTTCTTCTTTATTATCTATAAAGTTTGTTCCGGATTTTAATTTTCCGCCTTCAACATTTACCCCGAATATTGCTGGGCTGGAGTTTCGAAAAACATATTGGCTCAGAATTTTTATTTTGCATAATGTTGCAAGTTCCATTAATCTTCTTTTTTCAATTTCTTTTGCTTTTCTCTCTCTTTCTTCTGCGAGATTTTCAATAAGTTTGTAGATAATGTCGTCGGTAATTACTTTTATTTTTTCTTCTTTTGAAAGTTTGTTTGCGTCATCTTTAATCTCAACATTAAATCCTGCAACTATGGCGTCCAACTCATTAATTTCGACGTTTGCTTTTGCTGAAATTATGTCGGTTTTGTTTATATTTCCTATTCCTGCTTTTACAACTGGAATCTTATTTTCTTTTAGTAAAGTTAACAAGGCTTCCAAACTTCCAAGAGAGTCGGCTTTTATTATAATTCCTTTTTTGTCTGTTTTAATATTCTCTGAGATTTCTTCTTTAAATTTATTTTTTAATTCTTCTAAATTATTTTTATAAACTTCAAAAGGCATTCCAGGTAAAATTTCTGTTTTGTCTATTAGTTGCATTCTTAGTCCGGTTGATGCCTGGGCTTTTTCAATTGGTTTAAATTTTGCGCATAATGGCTGGATTTCTTCAAGGACCCTTATTTTTGTGATTATTGGGTCTTCACCAAAATCAGCGACTGCGATTTCGTCTGTTTTTGAGAGTTCTCCGTCGTAGAGAATTGCTTCAATGTAGTTTGTAGCTTTTTCTTTTTTAATTTCGAGCATTACTCCTTTTGCTCCTTTTCCTAATTTTAATTTGTCTGTTAAATATTTTTGACTTATTCCGCAGAGTATCATGATTAATTCTGGGATGCCTTGTTTTGTTTTTGCAGAGCAAGGGACTAGTGCGATTTTTTTTGTGAAGTCTTTTATGTTGTAGAACAAGTCTGATTCAAATCCGTGGCTGTTTAGAGAACCAATTAAGGTCATGTATCGTTCGTCGAAGACTTGTTTGATGTTCTGAGGTTGGGATTCTATGCTTTGTTGTAATGGTTGATTTGAATTTCTCCAACCAGAGATATTATCAATTTTGTTTAGCGCGATTAGGAAAGGTGTTTTGTTGTGTTTTAGAATTTGGATTACTTCTGCTGTTTGAGGTTTTATTCCTTCGTTTATATCAATGACTAAAACTGCCATGTCTGCTAATGAACCGCCTCTTTTTCTGAGGTTTGTGAATGCGGCGTGGCCTGGAGTGTCGATAAATAAGAATCCTGGGATGTTTAGTTTGATTCCTGAACTTTCAATTAATGGGCAGGCGGATTTTAGTTGCTCCATTGGATAAGAAGTAAAAGATATTTTTTGCGTGATTCCTCCTGCTTCTCCTTCTTGAACACAGCTACTTCTAAGACAATCTAAGATTGAAGTTTTTCCGTGGTCCACATGTCCGCAGACTGTTACAATTGGTTGTCGAATTTTCATAAGGGAATTAAATGAAATTAGATTATAAGGTTTTTGATTAAGATTTTTTTGAATAGGTTTGAGTTTTTAATTAAAAAAGAAAAATTAATAATAAAGGAATTAATATGAATGCGAGTAGCAAGTAAAATGCTTTTTTTCTTGAAATCTTGATTAATTTTTTTGAAGTGTATTTTGTAATTTTATGAAGAAAGTTTATGTTTGGTAAAAAGATTATTGCCCCGATTATTGGAAGCAAGACATAAGAAATTGCAGTTGCGATGGCGAGGGGTTTGTTTATTATTAACGAGGCTAGAATAACATAGGTTGAAGTTCCCAAGTCTGCCCCTATGATAAATGGTATTGCTTTTTTTAAAGTTATTAATCTTGAGACTGCTAATGGGACCAGCAACCCAATTGTTATTGACGAAGAAAAAACCACGGCTGTGAGAATGACTCCTAAAAAATATGCTTTGTATTTTTTGTCAAAAAAGTTATTTATTTTTTTTCTTGTGTTTTCTTCGCCACCAAAAACACTGATAATTGATTTGCTTATGAACCTGATGGAAAAAATAAGTATAACAAAAGAAAAGAACAAAATAACAAAAAGATTGTTATATGAAACTAAAAAATTTGTGATAGGGGACGTTAAAAATCCAACAATGTTTGGAAAATAAGACATGTTCATTTCTCCTATAAAAGACAAGATGAATAAGGAAGTTTTTGAAATCGCTCCAAAAAGATATTCAATTGTCAAAGTGATTAAAACAAGTATAGAAGTAAATATTGAGTAACAAAGTGCTATTTCAAACCCGTGGCGGAAGTCCCTTCTTTTTTGAGCGACAGTGACGAGAGAAATAATCATCGCAGTTATTGTTGTTCCGAGTGCGGCCCCAATAAGAATGAAAATTGCTGTTTGAAGAGAAATTATTCCTTCTCCTGCAAAAGTTGCGGCAATTGTTCCTACAGCACCTGAAGATTGGGCAATTGAAGTTGTGAACCACCCGGCTGCAACAGCTTTTATTGGAGAGACAGAAACAGAAATAAAATCTTTTATATTTGGGGCAAGAGCCGAGGCTGTTTTTTTAATTAATTCAATTGAGAGAATAAAAAGGTAAAGAAAGAAAAATAACTTTGTCCATCTGCCGATTATTTCATTAATGCTTTTTTCTTTCCCCTCTTTTTTCATAATCAAATAAAAGAAAATTAAGTTATAAGGTTTTTGATAAAAATAAAAAGGGTCAAAACCGAAGTCCTAACCCCTTACCTAACCGAAGTTAGATGTAATAATGATAACTTTGCCCTATTTAAAACTTTCTTACCACCAAAAAATTATAAAAAGGGTGTATGATTTTAGAATTTATGAGAACAAAAACAATTAATGATTTGGAAACGGAATATGATTTAGAGTTGGAGAAAGTTGTTTCTAAAATTAAAACATCTAAGGCAAAATTAGTTTTGTTGCAGTTTCCTGACGGGCTGAAACCTTATGCAACTGCGGTTGTGGATTATTTGGAAAGCAAGACAGAGGCTGGCTTCTTGATTTGGCTTGGAGATTGTTTTGGTGCTTGTGATACTCCTGTTCTTGGGGATATTAAAGTAGATTTAGTTGTGCAGTTTGGGCATTCAGAAATGATGCCGAGTTATTGATTACAACCAACCCATTAACAAACTTATTCCAACAGCGAATAATAAACTCCCTGCGATTAAGTGAAGGTATCTGATGTTTCTTTCTTTCCATCCAGAGACTTCGTCGACTTTTGCAAATCCTTTGTAGACTATTCCGATTATGATTAGCATTGGAATTACAAATAAAATATTATAATAGAGAAGCCAGGGAATTGTTTTTATGAAAGTTACTTCTGAGAGTAAGCCTGATGCAATGATGTAAGGCCCGATTGTGCAAGGAAGCAAGAAAATTGTCACAAAAATTCCTATGAAGAATGCTCCTGTTGGAGAAGTGATTTTTTTGATTAAAAGTTTTGCGTGTGGGCGCATAAACATTGGCATTTCTGTTGCAAGGCCTCCTGGCTTGTAGTCAAAATAATCTTTGATGTTAAGTGCCCCGATAATCATTGCGAAGATTGCTAAACCCTTATACAAATAAATTGAGAATGAACTTGTTAATTCTGTGAAGGTTTTGAAAATTTGAATTATCACAAAACCATAAATTAAATATCCCATGAAAATTGCAGTGGTAAATGCCAAACCTACTTGTAAAACCCTTTTTCTTTTTTCTGGATTTTGTATGAGGATTGTTACAAGAACAATTGTAAGTATTGCGATAACACAAGGATTAACAGCGTCGGCTAAGGCAAGAGTTGTTATTTTTGTGAATAAGTTTTCCATTAGCAACCTGTAAGTCCTTTTAATTTATTAATGCTTTGAACACTAACATGTTTGTTGTTATTGATTATCCAAGTTGGAACAGAAGTGATTTTATTGTTTATACATTCTTTGGCTTGTGTCATACAATTAATTATTTGTAAATGTTTTACATCTTCTCCAAATAAATCTTTTTGCGCTTCACAGGCAAAGCATCCAGTTCTTATATAGAGCATAGAATTTTCTCCAATGCATTTTGCTAATTCTTCGTCTACATCTAGATTGTCTTTTGTTATAGTCCAAACAGAAAAAGTAATTATTAATAGAATAATTATTGCTGTTATCAAATTCTTTTTCATTTAATTTAAAATAATATAATTCTTTTAAATGTTTTGGGAGATAAATAACTATATGGAAGTCGTGTATAGAAATTCTTTTAATTTTGTTAAACTTTAGAATAGAACGAAGCGGAGTGAGAGCGCAGCGGGGCAAAATCCAAAGGATTTTGAGTTCAGAATTCGGGCGTATCTATATTAACTTCAAAGTAGTAATTAACCAAAAGATTTATAAATATAATTTTAATCCCTAATTATATGAAATTATATCAAAAGATTATCGCTGGAGGATTAGTAGTGGCTGGTTTGGCTGGACTTCTAGGTTGTGATTCTAAAAATAATCAATCACCACAACGTCAAGAAAAGACTAAAGCAACATATTTTAAATCAGTTCCCATGTGGTATGAAACAGGTATGGCTTTAGCAAATGGTGATTTTGATGGAGATGGAGATTTAGATATCATTGTGGGGGCTGGAAAACTTGATGCTGTGGGAAGATTATATTTGTTACAAAATATTGGAAATGGAAAGTTTAATGAACCCATAAATTTTGGTTCTGTTCCCATGTGGTATGAAACAGGTATGAGTTTAACTGTTGGTGATTTTGATGGAGATGGAGATTTAGATATCATTGTGGGGGCTGGAAAACTTGATGCTGTGGGAAGATTATATTTATTTAAGAACGATGGAGAAGGAAATTTCTCACAATAAATCTTTCGGTTTCTATTATTTTAGCCCGAATTCTGAATTAGACATAACAACTTTTAATCGTAATTTTTCAAGAATTAATAATCAGGCAAACCTTCATCAGAAGTATTTCCTTTTTGCTCTGGCAATGTTTCTTGTCCTGATTCTGATTTAGCTTCTTCTTTTGGTTCCTCTTCTGCTTTCAAATCTTCTTCTGTTACAGACTCAATCATTTCTTTGAATTTTGGAAAATCCGCAGCCATGATTTTTACACCTGCTTTTGTGAATCCAGTATATCTATCACTTGTTATGAATTCTCTTATTGTGAGCCCTTTTCTTCCTCCAAAGTTATCCATTCTAAGAATAATATCTGCAGTGTCGTTCTTTTTTATTTTTCCAACATCTCGTTCCATGTTTAAATTAAATTAGAAGTATATTTAAATATTTGTGTTTAATAGATTAATCTTTTATTTCTATCTTAATGTTTACGTTTTTTGGAATTTTCATTCTCATAATATGGTGGAGGACTTTTTCGTTTGCTGGAAGGTCAATAAGTCTTTTGTGAATCCTCATCTCAAATCTGTCAAAGGTTGCTGTTCCGTCTCCACATGGGGATTTTCTCGTCGTTATTTTTAGTTTTTTTGTTGGTAAAGGTACAGGTCCGCTAATATTTATCCCTGCTTTTTTAGCGAGTTCTTGAATAGAATTACAAATATTGTTGAGCATCTCAATATCAATGCTGTTTAATTTTATTCTTACTTTAGGCATAGGATTAATTCTAGAAAATAGTTTAAAAACCTTTTTATACTTTGATTTTTTATTTGTATAAAGAGGTAAAAAAGATATGGTTATTTTATTGCGCGATTTCCATCGGAGGATCTTAAATAAATCGCATCACGGAACAAGAAGGGAAAATGCAAAAAAACCGCTTAGGTTGTTTTGATGGGACAGATATTTATTCAATTAGGAATTATCTTGTTTATGGCATTTGTAGTGTCGTATGTTGTAAAGGCATTTAGGCAGCCGATTATTATAGGTTATATTCTTGCAGGTGTGCTCGCGGCGTTTGTTATTGAAACAGGTTTTATTAATTTGGAATCTTCTAGAGAAGTTATAGATATTTTTTCTCAGTTTGGGATTGCTTTTTTGCTTTTTATTGTTGGTTTGCATCTTAATCCTAAGGTCATCAAGGAGATTGGAACGTCTTCGCTGTTGATTGGTTTTGCGCAGATGGCACTTACATTTGCTCTTGGTTTTATTGTAGCATCTCAATTGCTGGGATTTGATATGATTAATGCAGTCTATATTGGAATTGCTCTTGCATTTAGTAGCACGATTATTACAATGAAGCTTCTTTCAGATAAAAGGCATCTTGATTCTCTTTATGGTAAGATTTCAATTGGTATTTTGATTATTCAAGATTTGGTTGCTGTTTCTGCATTGATGTTTATTTCGTCAATGTCTGATGGAACTAATTTTGGTTCTTTTGTTTTGAAAGGGTTCCTAGGCGGAGGAGGTTTGATTGGGCTTTTATTTTTAATTGGATTTTTTATTCTTCCGAGGTTTACTAAAAATATTGCTAAATCACAGGAGTTGTTGTTTTTATTTTCTATCTGTTGGTGTTTTATAATTGCCGCATTGTTTAGTTATTTTGGTTTTTCAATTGAAATCGGGGCATTGGTTGCAGGAGTTGTTTTGTCTATTTCTCCTTATAGTACTGAGATAAGTTCTAAAATAAGGCCCTTGAGAGATTTCTTTTTGATAATCTTTTTTATAATTCTTGGTTTTAATTTTCCAACATCTAACTTAATACCTATTTTTAAAAATGCGATTATTTTGTCCTTGCTTGTTTTGATTTTCAAGCCATTAATTTTAATGAGTCTTATGGCATTATTTGGATACACCAAAAGAAATAATTTTTTAGTTGGAACAACTCTTGCGCAGATTTCTGAGTTCTCTTTGATATTAATTGTCCTTGGTTTAAGTGTTCATGGAACCTTGCTTGACCCCCGTATTCTTCCAACGATAACTTTGACAATGATTATGACGATTACTGTTTCAACTTATATGATTATTTATTCTCAAAAGTTTTATGAAAAAATATCTTGGTTTGTTTCTTTTTTTGAAAAAAAACATATTAAGAAAGACAGGAAGATTAGAAAGGATTACGACGCGATTCTCTTTGGGTATAACAGAATAGGATTTAGTATTTTGAGGTCGTTGAAAAAAATAAAAAAGAATTATCTTGTTGTTGATTTTAATCCAGATACAATTGAGAGTTTGACTAAGTTTAGGATTCCTTGTATTTATGGAGATGTTTATGACCTTGAACTTTTAAGAGATTTGCCGTTAGATAAAATCAAATTGGCTGTTTCAACGCTTCCGGATTTTGAGACGAATTTTCTTTTGATAGAATCTATTAGAGTTGTTAATCCAGACGCAATAATTATTGTTAGGGCACATCAAATAAAAGAGGCACTTGATTTATACAAGAAAGGAGCGAGCTATGTTTTGACACCTCATTTTTTAGGAGGAGAGTATGTAGCTAAAATGATTGAACATGATGAAATAGATGATGAAAAATATCTTGAAGAAAAAAAGAAACATGTTGATACCCTTAAAAAAATGATGGAAAAAGGGCACGAGCATCCAGAAGTTACTGGTGATTGATTTATTCTTCTATTATTTCATCTTTTTCTTCTACGGTTTCATCTTTTTCTTTTATATCAAATAATGAAAAGATAAAATCAAAAAATCTTAAGACAATTTCTATGAGAACTATGAATATTAAAAAAGTGAATATCTGGCTGAAAAATCCTGGGAGTTGAGAGAAGTGGCTTAGTATTCTTTCAATGTATTGAGTGTCTGAGAAATTATTTGGATTAAGAACTGTTATTGCTAATAAAGTGAATGGGAGCATTTTCGCGATTTCTTGGGATAGGTCTTCCTTGTAATAAGCAGTCATCCTTATGGCTGTTATTATTGCTGCAGAGAGGAATAATATCTGGGAAATTTCTTGGCTTTGTGAGAGGATTATTAGGAAGAAAGTGAATACTGTGAAAATAACGAAAATTAAAAATGGAAGGATTAGAATGTATTCTACAAAATAAAGTGTGCCTTGAAATAATCTTGAGAAAAAAGAATTCTGTGCTGAATTATATTTATTTAAGTCCAATCCGAGAGGGTTTTTTTTAGAAATGAATTTGTAAAATTTCCACACCAAAACAGAATAGAGCACAATCATCAAGACCAATATTAGCAGATTCACGAATTGCCCTAGAGGATAAGGAAGAATCGCGACAAATTCATTGTAAATACTAAGAAGTTGTGTTCCAAGTTCTTTAATCACCTCAGCCATAAATTTATTAGGCGGAAAGTGTTTTTAAATTTATTCTAAAGATTTAAATAGAATATTTCTTAATTAATTTTATGTTGGATATTAATTTAATTCGGGAAAATTCTGAAATGGTTAAGGAGAATTATAGTCTTAGAAATGATTCTGATATTCTTAAACAATTAAAAGAAGTTATTCAACTTGATACTGAATGGAGAAAATTAAAAAATGAAGCAGATGGATTAAGACACCAGAGAAATGAGATTAGTCAGAAAATTAATAGTGCAAAAAAGAAAGGAGAGGACGCAGAAAGATTGATAGTAAAAGCAAAAGGGATTTTAAAAAAATTACAAGCAACTCAAGATAAGGAAAAAAATCTTGGGCAAAAAATTAGAGAAATTATGTTAACTCTTCCGAATTTGCTGGATAAAAAAGTAATAAAAGGAAAAGATGAAACAGAAAATAAAGAAATAAGAAAGTGGGGGAAGAAGCCAATAATTGCAAGACCTCTTTCACATGTAGAACTTGGAAAGAATTTAGATATACTTGATTTAGATGCAGCAACTAAACTTACTGGGGCAGGATTTTATGTATTTAAAAAAGAGTTGGCGATATTAGTAAGAGCGTTGATGAATTTCTTTTTGGATTATCATAATAAAAACGGGCGAACGGAAATTTGGTCTCCTATTCTAGCGAATGAAGATACTGCGATTGGAACTGCACATTTGCCTAAGTTTGATAAAGATATGTATAAGACAAGAGAAGGATTTTATTTGGTTCCTACTGCAGAGATGACTTTGACTAATTTACATAAGAAAGAAATTTTAGATGAGGCAGAATTGCCAAAAAGATATTGTGCATATACCCCTTGCTTTAGAACAGAAGCAGGAAGACATGGTGCAGAAACTCCAGGTATTTTTAGAGTTCATCAATTTGATAAAGTTGAAATGGTAACAATTTGTAAACCAGAAGATAATGATAAAGAATTTGATTCTATGATGAATAGTGCAGAGGAGTTATTAAAAAAATTAGAAATTCCTTACAGGGTGCTTGCGATATGTTCAGGAGATAATGGATTTAAAGAATCAATAACTTATGATCTTGAAACATGGTCTCCTTTTTTGAAAAAATATATGGAGACTTCTTCTGTTTCTTCAGTTACAGATTTTCAGGCGAGAAGAATGAACACTCGATATAAAGATAAGAAAACAAATACTTTAAAATTTGTTTATACTTTGAATGGTTCTGGTTTAGCATTTCCAAGATTGTTAATAGCAATACTTGAGAACAACCAGCAAAAAGATGGGAGTATTAAAATCCCGAAGGTTCTTTGGAAGTATACTGGATTTAAGGAAATAAAAAAAGGTAAGAATGGCGAAAAAGAAAAAAAATAAATTAGATAAGTATTTTCTTTTAAGTTGGAGAAAGGCTTGGATAATTGTGGTTGGAGGTTTTGTTTCTATTTTATTGCATAATTTTATTAGTGCTTTGTTTGGAGTTGAAGAAGCGTTTTTCTTTATTCTTGTTGTTTTTGTTTTACCAATATATTTTCTAATTTCAGTTGTTTATAGTTTAGTAAAGTGGGCGAGAAAATAATTTATTAAGAAGGAATAAATTTAAAAACAAATTCTTATAGTAATTAGTATGCCCACGTTGTCCAATGGCTAAGACACATCCCTGTCGCGGATGATACCCGGGTTCAATTCCCGGCGTGGGCGT
>CAZRAT010000010.1:0-22756 GCA_964598185.1 Candidatus Woesearchaeota archaeon
GTTCAAAAAAACTTTTTTCTTGCAAGTGTTTAATTACTCCTATTTTCATTTTATTTACCAAAATTTGCTAATCCAAATCTCTTAATTTAGTTATGAATTCAAGTCCTGTTAGTTGAACAGGTATGTGGCAACTTCCTTCTTCATCATCTCCTCCTAAAGAAGTATTGTCTTCTGAGCAACAACAAAGGCCTTTTTCTGGATATTCATAAACTTCTATTTCTGGATTATCTGAGTTTTTTATTTTATAAACCCCAGTAGTAGTTGGAAATCCACTTTTATTTATCCCTTTTCTCATTTGCCTAGTCCTGCGAGGACAAAGCTTGCAAGCAATGCCTGAAGTTGGATAAAAGGGTCTGAACCCTCGACAATTCTGAATTCTGTTTCACCGGTTTTTTCTGTGAGCTTGACTTTTATTTCTGGTTCAACAGGGAGGTTCCAGATTTCTTTTTGAATGGCTTTGATTACATCTTGTCCTGAAATTGATTCTTTTAGCATTGTGTCTAAAAGTTTTTCTCTTGATTTTTGAAAATCTCCTGAGAGAGCGTAATCTAAAACAACTTTGATGTCTTTTGGTTTTGCATTTGAGATTATTGTTGAGAGAAGTTCAGGAGTTACTAATGGAGAAATCGCTGCTGTTGATTGGATGAGATTGATGCACCGCCTGCAATCGCCTTCACTTCCTTCATAGAGAATTTCTATTGCTTCATGAGAAATTGTTAAACTTTCTTTTTGTGCAATATAATTTATTACTTTTTCAATGTCTTTTTTTTCTAAAAGTTTGAATCTGAAAATTGCGCATCTTGATTGAATAGGGTCGATGATTTTGCTGGAGTAATTGCAAGACAGGATAAATCTGCATGTTGCAGAATAATTTTCCATTGTTCTTCTTAGTGCTTGTTGGGCCTCAGGGGTTAAAGCGTCTGCTTCATCAAGAAAGATAACTTTGAATGGAACGTTCCCAATTGATTTTGTTCTTGCGAAGTTTTTTACTTTTTCTCTTACAACATTAATTCCTCTTTCGTCAGAAGCATTTAATTCAAGGTAATTATCTTTCCAGTTGTTCTTGAATAAGTCTTTTACAACTATTAGGGCAAGAGTTGATTTTCCTGTTCCTGCTGGGCCGGCAAATAATAAATGTGGTATGTTTAATGAGTTTGTTAGAGCTTCAACTCTTTTTACAATATTGTCTTGTCCGACAATGTCAGAGAATTGAGAGGGCCTAAATTTTTCTGTCCAAATAGTGCTTTCCATTATGAGAATAAATTTAATCAGTTAATAAAGATTATTGTTATAAAATTCTTAATTACTTGCTTCTAGCTCGTTTTAACTTTCTTTTGTGTTTTTCTTTTCTAAGTCTTTTACGTTGCCATTTCCAACGCATTTGACGCTTTTTTTTCCATCTACGGCTTGAACGTTTCATATGAAGAAAAGAGAAAATTGGTTTAAAAGTCTTTTGTCTTTACAAAAGCTTTTAGTGAAAGATTTTTAATCTTGCTCTTTAAAGTTTTGGAATGTTTTATAGAATAAAATGACTTAAAGAAAAAAGAAAAGAAAAACCATTTTTAGATTGTAACAAGGAAATTGTTGCTTTGAGAATTTTTAATGATTTTTGTAGGAATGATAAAGATTGAAAATAATAATTGTATGCACTCTAATAGGAATTAAGGACAGGGAAAGTTTTTAATATCTCTTTAGGGTTAATTTATATGGCAACATACTCTCATTCAAGAGTTTCTACTTATGAAAATTGTCCTTATCAGTATAAACTAAGATATATTGATAAAAAGAAACCAGATAGCCCCACGACCATAGAAGCGTTTATGGGGAGTATGGTTCATGAAACTTTAGAGCATTTGTATAAACTTAAGAAATTTAAGAAGAGAATTGCAAAGGCAAGTTTGATTAAATTTTATAGAGATATATGGAAAAAGAATTATTCTGATGATATTTTGATTGTTAAGGCTGAATCTGAAAATCTTAAAGCAGATAATTATCGGAAGATGGGGGAGAAGTTTATTTCTGATTATTATGATAGAATGAAGCCGTTTGAACAAATGACTATCTTAGGATTAGAAACAATGGATAGAATGACTTTGCCAGACGGAAATCAATGGCATGTTCGAATTGATAAATTGGGTTGCGACGATAAAGGAAATTATTTTGTTTGTGATTATAAAACAAACGCGCGAATGAAAAACCAAGAAGAAGCAGATGAAGATAGACAACTTGCATTATATTCTATTTGGGTGAAGGATAAATTTAAAGATGCAAAGAGTGTTAAGTTGGTTTGGCATATGTTGGCTTTTAACAAAGATGCTGTTTCAGAGAGGACTGATGAGCAGTTGGAGAAGTTGCAACAGGATGTTATGGAGAAGATTAAGGAGATTGAATCTGCGACAGAATTTCCAACAAATATAACTGGTTTGTGTAATTATTGTGGATTTAAATCAGAGTGTCCTTCTTTTAAGCATCAAGCGGAATTAGAAAAGATTGAAGATGTTGAAAAGTTTAAAGAAGATGCGGGGGTTGTGTTGGTTGATGAGTTTTCTGAGGTTAAGACTGAGTTGGATGAGTTGAAGAAAAAGCAGGAAGAGTTTAAGGAGAAGTTGATTGAGTATTCTAAGCAGTTTGGTGTTGATGTTGTTTATGGAAGTAATAAGAAGTGTTCTGTGAAAGAGTTTGAGAAGGTTGTGTTGCCTGAGGACAGGGAGGAGTTTGTGAAGATGTTGAAGGAAAAGGGTTTGTGGGAAGAGTTGAGTATGGTTTGTTATCCGAAGTTAAATAGTCAGGTGATGAAAGGGGAGATTGATGAGGTTAAGGAGAAGGTTGATATTGTGAAGGATTGGAAGGTTGGGTTGAGTAGGAGGAAAGAGGAATGAAAGAGAAAAATCATTTTAATGGAAGAACCATGCATATTGATGTTAGTAGAAGATTTTATCAAAAAGGAGATAGTGGGATGGCATTCAAAATAATTCCCTCTAAGTATCATAAAGGATTGGCATTATCAAATAAACTAAAAAATGAATTAAGAAAAGATTTTCTTTGTTTCTTGCGTTCATTACTTCTAAAATCTTTCAAACATTTATACCTACAGAAATCTTCAAATTTGTATTTGCATAATTTTTTAAGAACGCTTTTAACTCTTGTATCGTCATCTATTTCTTCTCTTAAAGTATCTCCTGATTTTGAAACAAAATCATTTGCATCTTTGCAAGATAACACTAAATTAAAATTATTGTTATTAAATAAAATATTTTTATTTTTAATCATAGTCCTAAAATTACCTATAGCTTTTGCATGAGAGTATTTTAGATTTTCTTTTTCATCATTAATCAAAGCACATAAAACTAGCAACATATTAAAAATAAGATAGTAAGATTTAACTGGAATCCACATAGAACAAATTTTTGCGAAATCTTTTTCTTTAATGGCTTTTTTATGTTCTTCATCTATACTTTCTTTTATTAACTCAATAAGTCTAACTTTATTGGATAATTCTTTTTTATCAAATGATAATTTTGAATTAATTTTGAAATTTAATTTTAAGTTTAAATCTTTAGATAAATTGCTTGCACACAAAACATAGTTTAAATGTGTTCTAAAATCTTTTGGCATTGGAGAGATTATTTCAATCTCATCTAAATTTACCATTTTTTTTAAAGCTCATTTCTACTTAAATTCTTTGTTGTGTTCAAAAAATAAACCAAAAATCCCAGAGGTTCCACAATGTACGAACGCCCCGACCGTGATTCGAACACGGGTCACCGCCTATCTCCAACACACAGATTTCTCTGTGCGTGCGAAAAGTTTTTTGGACTTTTCTACAAAAGAGGAGGTTGCATTGAGATGCATAGACCTCGTCTCTCATCGAGCTTTGATCACCTCTTCTTATTGTTTAAATCAAATTTTGCTTAATTCAAACATTACATTCTTATTTGAGAGGGCGGCATTCTTGGCCTCTGAACTATCGGGGCACAAAACAACCTATAGTATTGGTTAAACCACATAGGTTGAACTATTAAAATTAAAAATAACTTGTTTATAAATTTTACATCTATTTAACTAAGAAAACTTTGTCGTTTGGTCTTACTTTTTCAGGAACCTTTATTCCGATGTGGTCGTCTTTTTTTGCTTTTTTTACTTCTTCTCTTTCTATTTGCATACTATCTATTTTTACCTCAAAATCAGTTGTATGCCCTTTTATGTGTACTTTGTCTCCAATATTCAATTTTCCTGAAAGTTTTATCGCTGCAACACCTACGTGATCAAAGTAACTGGAAATAACGCCAATTTCTTTTTCTTCCATGTTTTATATAGGGAAAAGGCATTTATAAATTTTGTTAATTTCGCTTCACTCAATATAATTAAATAGCCCCACCAGGATTCGAACCTGGGTCACAAGGTCCAGAACCTCGCATACTTGACCACTGTACTATGGGGCTTTATATTTTATAGATTTTGTATTTTTAAAATTATCATCGAAATATTTTTATACTCATAAATATTATAATTATCATGGTAATTGGAACTACTTTTATTGTTATCTCGGTGTTAATTATAGCAATATGGGTAATAATAGAAATTAAAAGATTAAAGCATAAATTGTTCGCTATATTTTTGATAGGATTAATTTTACTGGGGTATTTTAGTTTTACTTATTCTATTAGTGGGCAAGACATAGACCTTAAAACTATACCAGGAATGATGGAAGCAAGCAAACTTTATTTTTCATTGGTTGTTTCTTTTTTTGGAAATATGAGGTCAATAACAACTAATGCTATTAAGATGGACTGGGGAATTAATGAGACTATTGAGAGATGAAAAGTTTTATTTTTATTTTAATGTTTTTTATTTTCAGTGTTTTGTTAATAATTAGTAATAATAATTTATCAATGTGTCAACAAGCAAATGTTGTTAAGTTTTCTGAATTATATGTTGAATGGTTTGATAATCTTTATTTAAATTTTCAGATATTGTTCAAAGAAACTGTAAGATTAAATTGGCTTCCGAGGTAAGGTTTAAAAACTTTGGATTTTATTATAGTTTATGGTAAAAAAAGCAGGTGTTAAAAAAAAGAGTGTGAGAAGTTCTGGAGTAAAAAAAGTTAGTAAAAAATCTGTTTCAATTAAATCTAAACCAGTTCGAGCAAGTAAAAGAAAAATTAATCTTGTTTTGAAAAATTTAATTTTGTTTGGTATTTTATCTTTAGCATCTTTTTTATTATATGTTGTTTCGTCAGACGAATTGTTAATTAATTTGTTTTCTTTACTTGCGATAATGCTTGGTTTTGTTGCAGGAGCATTTTTAATAATTCTTTTGATTTTTTTCTTTATGAGATTGATGGGAAAATAATTTAAACATTTTATTCTATATTTTATTAGTGCCTGTGTAGCTCAGCTGGTAGAGCACATCGTTGGTAACGATGAGGTCCTGAGTTCAATCCTCAGCGCAGGCTTTCATTTGCTTTTTCCTAAACTTTGTGAAGGAGGCATGGAAACCTTTAGGTTTGCTTCCAACAACTTTATAAAACTTAATTCTTAGGCTTTAAGATGTCAGAAGAAAATAATTTAGAAAATTTAAAAGAAGATTATAAAGAAATCCAGAAGAAATATGATTTGCCTGAATTTGAAAGACTTAATGAAGATTTTCAAATAGAAAAACTCGCGGAAATTGAAACAGATTTTTTAGTGAGAGAAATACGAAAATTTATGGCAGATAAATTCATGAATTATTTGAGATTTATTGAATCTATTTTAAATCCTGTAAATGTCCAGATGTTTGTTTTTTCTATTATTAAGTCAATTGGAGAAGAAGAAAAAAAGAAATTAACAGAAGTTTATAAAAAATTAGCAAAATGTGAAATTGATTTAATTAAATTGGATATTGAATTTTCAAAGGAAGATGAAGTGAAGTTTATTAAAGAATCTTTTGAATTGTGGCAGCAAATGAAGAAAGATATCTCAAAAGTTATAGAAGTAATAAAAAAGAATTGGGATAATAAAATTGAAAGTAATGGTAAAGGTTACTTTGGTTGAATTATTTCAACCTTTCAAAAACATCTTCCAAATTAATTTCAAATAGTGCCACAGGCATTCTGATTTTCCAGTTCTTTAAAATTTTAGGATGAATTTCTCCAATGAATCCTACACTTTTTTCATCTATTTTAATTTCTGCAACCCTGCCTTCAACAAAATAATTAGGAGAATTTGATGTTACTTGAGGTTCAGTAATGTTTATTTTAACATCAATCATTCTAAATAAATATTCTATTGCTTGTTTTATTTCTGTGAAATTTCCAGGAGTAAATGCTACGGCAAGGTTTTCTTTTTCAGATATTTCTTCATTTAACTTAAAAACTTTTCCAATTTCAAAAATTTTCTGAGGATATTCAGAATCAATGTTTTCTGAAAAATTCTTTAATAAATAATGTGTTAAATCTTTTCTTAAAATTGAGTATTCTGTTTTTGATTCTTCTACTTCTATAAAATCCTTTTCCTGTTTTTTAGAAACTCCCATCTTTTCGAATTGATTTTTTTTAATTGTTAGGTGATAATTTGAAACTTCTAATGTTCCTAGTCCTGTAAGAATTTCTGATAATTTTCTTTTGATGGTTTCATTTGGATCCTCTTCGCCAATTGTGGAAATTTCTGGAATTTCTGGAACAAAATTTTCATAACCATATGCAATCGCAACATCTTCAATTAGGTCAACTTCATGTAGGATATCTGTTCTCCAAGAAGGAATTTCTACGGCTCCTTTATCATAATTGCAACCCATTTTTTCAACTAATTGTTTTAATTCTTTTTCATTTAAATTTAATCCTAAAAGTTTGTTGGTGTTCTCCAGCGAAATTTTCTTTTTTTCTGTTGTTAGATTTGGGGTAATTTTTTTCTTTCCATATCCTATTTCCATTTGATATATTTCTCCTCCCATGTCTGCGAGACTTGTTACAAGAATGTTTAAACATTTGCTTAAAATTTCAAAATCAAATCCAGAGCATTCTATAAAAACATCCCTTGTTTTTTCTGTTATCTTTCCTGTTAATTGAGAATTTATTATTGGAGGCATGCTTAAAATGTTTTTATCCTCGTCAATAAAAATCGGAAATTTTTCTTTTCCTGCTAAAAGATGAGCATACTCTTTTCCTGTTGAATGTCTCTGTAAAATTTGGAGCCCGGACATTTCTCTATCTGATTCTAATGGGATGAATTTTATTTTGTCTGGTTCTAAAGCCTTGAAAGTTATCGGTAGTTTAATTTTTTCCAAAGGATAAATTCCTATGGCAACCTTCTTTCTTTTTCTACCAATGGTTATGTGAAGTTTTTCTTGGATTTCGATTAACTCTTTTATTTTATTATCATTAAGTTTTAATTTTTTAACAATTGCACAAGTAGTATACGGACGAATATTCTTTACCGAAGAATCAATATTAATTTTGTAATTTTTTTCTGGCTTGTTTATTTTATATTTTTTTAATTTTGTTTTCTTCCCTAGAAACGCTAAGAAACTTCTTTTAAATCCTTGATAAGATAGTAAGTCTGGACGATTTGGGAAAATTTCTAGTTCAATTTCTTCTTCTGTAATTGATTCAACTGGAGTTCCGAACATAGCAATTCTATCTTGCATTTTTTCGTCGAGTTTTCCTATTTCTTTTTCAAATTGTTTTTTGTTTATATTTATTATTGCCATTTTAATTTATGTTTTGCAAATCTTTTTGCAAAATTGTTTCTATTTGTGAAGGGGAATATATGTTTGCTTTTCTTAAAATTGTGAAATCTTTTTTTATAAGAAATTCAATTAAGACTTGGTTATGTGTATCAATTTGGATATTTGAAAAATCCTTGTTTATGGCATATTGTTTAACAGAAAAATATAACTTTGAACCTATCCCTTGATTTCTATTTTCTGGTGCAACAAAAAATGTCTTTGTTTCTAAGATAGACTTGTTTATTTTATGAGGTTGGAATATAATTATCCCTTTTATCTGTGAATTTTTTTGCACGTAAAAAGCTTTTTTATAACCAGATTTTAATTCTATTTCACATTTTTTAACCCATTGAAAATAATTAGGATATCCTAAATTTAAGGAGATGAGATAATCTGAGATATTGGGTATTTCGGAAAATGAATTTATTAGTCTGATGTCTGTCATTTAATTTATATCTCCATTGAATTCCCAAAAACCTAAATTTCCTTTTTGTTTAATTTTTTTTATCCTCTTTGGATTTTTTAGGATAAACCCTTTATTTCCCCAAGCTACTTCAGCTAAATGTAAATTTTTATCCTTTAATACGTCTTTATCATTAGGATATATTTTTACCTCAGTTAATTCTGCTTGCCCAACAATAAATCCATTTGGTAAGTTATAAAATCCAAATTTTTCCATAGCTTCTTTATCTGGAATTTTTGAACTATGAATTAAAAATTTCCCCCTAAATTTTGTGTTCCATTTTCGAAGTTCAATTTTTTTCTTGTTCTGTAAAATCAATTCCGCCCAAGGTTGTTTTATTGTTAATACTTTCATTTTACCCAAAATTTCATTTTTCTTAATTTAGATAAATCATTTTTGTAAAGTTCTCTTAAATCTTTTATTTTGTAATAATCCATGAGAGTTCTGTCAAATCCAGGACCCCAGGCTAATACAGGGATGTGTTCGCCAAGAAGAGGAATTGTTACTTCTGGTCTGAATATTCCTGCGCCACCTAATTCCAGCCAAACTTTTCTTTCTGGATGGAATACGTCTATTTCCATAGAAGGTTCTGTATAAGGGAAATAAGCTGGTCTAAATCTTACTTTTTCAAAACCCATTTTCTTAAAAAATTGTTTTAAGTATCCGAGTAAGTGTCTGAAGTTTGCATTTTTGTCGACGACAATTCCTTCTGTTTGATTGAATTCAAAACCATGGCTCCAATCTACTGTTTCGTTTCTGAAACATTTTCCTAATGCGAAAAATTTTGCAGGAAGATTTTCTTTTTTAAGATTAGCAAGTGTTTGTGCAGATAAACAAGTTGTATGTGTTCTTAGGACTATTTTTTTTGCTTCTTCTTCACTCCAAGAATAATTCCAACCTTTGCTTCCACCTATTCCTTGTTCATGAGCTTTTTTTACTATCTCTTTTATTTTTTTATCTGGAAGTTCTGATTTTTTATCAATGAAAAAAGTGTCTTGCATTTCTCTGACTGGGTGGTCTTGTGCAGTGAATAGGGCGTCAAAATTCCAGAAGGAACTTTGAATCATCTCTCCAGTCATTTCTTTGAAACCCATTTCTGTCCAGATTTTCCTACCATAATCAATAGCTTGATTTACAAAATGTCTTTTCCCCCCGTTGATTGAGGGCACAGGAGATGTTAAGTCATATCTTCTGAATTTTTTTCCTTTCCATAAAGAATCTTTTTTTAAGATTTCTGGAGTTATTTGTTCAATCAAATTTTTAGGTTTTATTTTCGAATCAATTAACTTTTTACCTAAATCAGTAACTTCTATGATTATTAATTTTTTTTCACTTATTTGCAATATTTCTTTTCTATTTTGAAGAGACTTAAATGCATAAATTTGTTCAGGAGATAATTCATCGTATTCTATAGGAAGGGATTCAATGAAAAATTCTTCTAACATCTTTTTTGAAATTTCTTCATTATTTGCATTAAAAATTATTTTTTGGTTTTTTAATTCAATAAGTGCTTTTTTCTTTAACACCCCTATTGATGCCTTGAATTCGTCATTGGATAAACTGCTTGCCTTTTGTGCTTCTTGAAGCCCGAGTATTTTTTTTTTATCTAAAAGATTTAATAATCTTCTTTCTGGCAAACCTTTTTTTTTGTATAATGCTCCATTAACACCAATTTCAATTATTTTCTTTTTGTTGAAAGAGATTTTTACGATATTTTTGTTTTGTAAATATTCAAGCGATCTTAATACAGAAGTTTTGTCTAAATTTGATTTTTTGCAAATTTCACTTATTTCTTCTTCAAGATATGGAAGTATTTTTATTTCATTTGGGCTGAGAGATTCTATTAGTTTTTCCATTTTATTTTTAATTAACTTGCATTAAAAAAGGTTTCTTATAATGTCTTTGTCATAGAAGTGTTCATACCTAAAACTAAACCTAATGCTTTTATGCTGTAAATATCTCTTTTGTGTTTTTCTGAAATAAATTCCATTTTCAATTTATTTTTATTGCACAATTTTATGTTTTGTTTAATTCTTGCGAGAATGTCTGATTTGTTTTTCTCCTTTGAATTAATTATTTCATCTAAATTTATTCCAATTATAATATTATTTTTCTTTGCGATTTTTGCAAGGACCTGATTAAATCCCGAATTTCTCTGTTTTTGGAAATCTTTTCTTTTTGATTGTTTTAGAAGTAAAATATTAATATCTAATTTTTCAAGAACTTTTCTATTTAATTCATCGTCATCACTTGAAAAAATAATTTGCTTTTCTTTATTTTGGTTTATGGTTTTTCTTGCTTTTTCAAAATTATTTTCTTCAATTAAGATTGTTTCTTTCATCTAATTAGAAATAATCGTTCCCTTAAATTTCTTTTCTTTGAGAAGATTATCCAGGTTGTTTAAATTTTTCCCAAGAATATAAGTTGTTATTTTGTTTTCCATAATAATTAATGATGCTTTTTGGTCTAAGATAAAATGTTGGCCTGGTTTGAATTTCATTTTATTAGCAATTGAATTAAAATTTTTCCAAGTTATTTTTGAAACTAATTTTGTTGTTTTGAATTTTTTAGGGTTTTTATCATATAGTCCGTCGACATCTGTTAAGTTTATAAAATCTGCTTTGAATTTTTTTGCAATTTCAGCAGATGTTGAATCAGAGGTTTGATTTGGTTTGTATTCTAAAGCACCACAAAAAACAACGTCTTGTTTTTTTAAATATTTTTTAATATTTTTCATTTTATGAGGAATCCCTTTTTCAGGCTCGGCATTAAAAAAATAAGACATAAAACGAGCATTCATTCTTGTTGCGCCAATTCCCGCGAGACTTTGTAGTTTTGCATTTGTTCTTTTGTTTTCTAATGCAGAAATATATTTTCTGGCAATACTTCCTCCACCACAAACAATAATAAATTTATATTTCCCGAGGTTGTTTTTGATTACTTTTTTAAAATTTGAAAGAAAATTAACATCGACTTTATCTGGAATAATCAGGCTTCCGCCTAGGCTAATGACAACCACCTTTTTTTTCATAAAAGAAAAAGGAGAAAGGCGTTTTTATAGTTTTTGAGATAATTTATTTCATATAACCTTGTTGTTATACGTCCTGATGACTGAAAGAAGTGAGAGAGCATCGGGGCAAAATCCGAAGGATTTTGAGTTCAGAATTTAGATGTTATCAATATTAACTTTAAAGTAGTAAATAACAAAAAGATTTATAAAGATGCGTTCTACTCTAAATAATATGAAACAGCTAAAAATGTTACAATACACCGATAGAAGGATTTATTCTCCAGAAACAATAGATGAAAATTTGCATGCTGAAATTTTATCTAAAGGAAAAAGAAAAACTTTAAAAGTTCTTGGAGGATTGGCACTTATAGGTGTTGGAGGATTAGTTGGAAAATTTGCTCCAGAAATTAAACAGATTCCTTTATATGAAATAGGAGGAATTGCAGCTGTTGGGGCTGGGGCTGCTTTGGCACTTGAACATGGAGTAAATGCTTTGGGATATTTAGCTTATAGAATTGCAGACTGGAGATATCCTAAGAAAGAAGAACAAGCGTAAATTTTTCGGTTTCTATCTTTTATTAGACATAACATAACGAAAATAGAAGTAAAGTTCTATTTCCATTTTAAATAGGGGTATTTAGTAACCTTTTTAGAAGATATTTTTATTTAATAGTAAATAATTTGTCGTCCTTAACATCAAAAATTCCTAACCGCACGCCTGAGTCAATCCAACCATGTGCATAATTCAGTGCAGCAAATGCATCCACAAAATCTTTTTTTTGTTCGAAATATTTAGCGTCAGAAAGATAGTTTGAAACCATATCAATTATTTCTTTGGCTTGGCTTTCTTTTCCTTTGACAATATTTTTTTTAATTTGTTTTAAAGCTGTTGAAGTTAAAGTAAAATATTTTTTTATTTTTTGTGTTGTTATTTTATCTTTCATTGTGTTTTTTATTCTCGAAAAAGAGAGTGATTTAATGAATCTCTCTATTTTCTAAAGATTGGATTTTGAGAATAAGCTATTTTTTTAATTATGAATTTTGAACCAATTATCTCAGAAATTATTGCAGATAAAACTAATCTTCCAACTACCATTTTTAAAATTCCTCCTTGGATCGGAATTTTTGCTGTCTCTGAGAATGTTTTTATGGTTTGGTCTATTTCTTCCTTGTTTAAAATTATATTTGTTTTTTTTACGCCCATGCCTCCTCTAACTATTACTTGTTCATCTGTTCCACGACATTCTATTGATTTTACCAAAGGGTCTTTTATTAAGGGGTTTAATTTTTCTAAATCTATTTCTAATTTAGTTGGAGCTGGTTTAAGATATTGAAGATTTTTAGGAAGTATTGGTTCTGGAATTCTTAAAAAAGGGATTTGCGGTTTTCTTTTTTTTATGATTGGAGAGAATGGCTTCTTAAATTCTTTTTTTGCAAGAATTGGCTCGGCCCTTTCTTTTATTTTTTTAATTATTTCCTGATGCGTATCTCTTTTTTCTTCTTTCAAAATTGTTTCTAATTCAATTAGTTCATTTTTTACAGAATTTTTAATTAATTCTTTTGTGAATTGAAGCAGAAAAAATATTTTAAATTCATCTGAAATTTTTGTTAACATATTAGTTCCTCTTTAATTGTTTGAATTCTGGTTGAGGACTTTTTGGAGAAATTGATTTTTGGTATCCACCTGTTTTTTCCATTTGATTTGGAATTGGTCTTTGCATCATTCTTTGAGGAGGATATATGGGTTTTTGTCCAGAATATTCTTCATGTACTAATGCAACTCCTTTTGCAATTGTCTTGTTTTGTTCAAGTAAATTATCTATTTTTTCTACTATTTCTTTGTTGTCCCTGTTTTCTTTTTTGACATTAAAATCTTTTTCTGCTAATGTTTTTGCAGATACTTCAAACAAATCTAATAATGAAGATATTTGGTTTGTAAGTTTGTCAAATTTTATTGATAAATTTGTGATGACTTTTTGTAAGGCGATGAAATTTTCAATTAGAATTTTTTCTGTATGAATTTGTTTAGAAGAAACAATTGGTTTTTTTATTCCAGAACTTCGCACACGCTTCTTTTTTTTAACACCTGCTTTTTTTACCATGACATATTTAATAAACTCTTATTTATAAATATTAACTTTAAGATACACAACAGCAATAGGAAGTAGGTGAAGAGCAGTAATCGCTTGGAGTTCCATCTGGGATACATGTTCCATAACAAGAACCTCCACAATTATTAACACAACCAGAGATTAGAGGGTTGAATCCCCAATAATTACAAATGCTTTTACAGGAATCAATATTGTCTGTTTCAATACAATTTCCATCTTCATCACAAGCAAAACCTTCATCACAAGGTCCTTTTTGGCCTTCACAATCTGAACATAAACAACCTTCCCCTCCTTCAATATTACAACTTCCATCAACAACACATTGATAACAGTTGCTTGGTTCTTCGTCATTACATAGCCATCCGGTTTCAATAGAACATGTAGAAGAGCATCCATCTCCATTTACAATACCTCCATCATCACATTCTTCACCAGTATTTAATTTACCATTTTCACAAGAAAGTTCACATTGCCATGTTGCATTGCAGATTTCATTGGATAAGCAATCCCCACAATTTTCTTGAACCCCACAAATAGTATGGGTATCACATTCGTATCCTACGCTCTCGCAAGTATCTGTGCATTCTGCTGGGGGAACACATTGTCCTGTTTCATTACAAACATCTGTTCCACCACAACTTCCACAACTTCCACCACATCCATTATCACCACATACTTTTCCTGCACAAACAGGAATGCAATCACTAGAACCGATTCTCACAACTTCTCTAATTTTTGAGCCCCCACAACTTACAAATGTGTCTTTTTTGTTTTCTTCCTGAAATCTAACCGGGATAATTTCAATTGAATAAATTTCCTCATCTAAATTAAATAATTGTGTTAGTTTATCATTAGGTTTCATAGGGTTGCCTTCTCCATTAAATATTACTATATTATTTAGTTCTCTTGCATTTTCTTCTACAAGAAATTCTGATAAATCTTTTGTTGCTATTTCTTGATTTGAACTATTTGTTGCTCTTATAAAATATCCTGCAAGATTAAATAACCCGTTGTTTGTTAGAGTTATATTCAACTGTAAATCTTCTGTGTATACCTCGTTAATAAAAATAGAAACACTCTCTGGGCATTCTATGACATTTTTTGGAACATAAGTTTTTACTACATTGTAGACAATTGTTCCCATAATCAAGGCGAAGACTATTAGCAAAACATAACCTATCATTATGCTAATTCCTCTTTTTCTTTTCATAATAATAGCAAAGTTTTTGGGCTTATAAATATTTATAAAACCTTTTTTACTTAGAAGAATATAAAATGAGGGAGAAAATATTATTTATTTCTTTAGGATTGGTATTAGTTTTTAGTTTTGTCTCTGCGAGTTTTGACGTTGGGGTTCCAAGCCATTTAATTGAAACACAGTATTCACCATACGGAACTATTAAAGGATGGATAAACACAAGTTTTAATAACGAACCAGCCGATTCCATTTTTGAAGATTCTTTTGGAAATTCATTAAGTTTACTTGATTTGTTAAAAACAAACTCAGATATAAATTATGTTTGTAATCCTATTGGTTGTCTGCCAAATTATGAAGCAAGTAATTTAGAGCAAACAAAATCCTTTAGTTTAAATCCTGGAGAGAAAAAAATTATTGGGTTTAAGATTACAGAAGATATTGTTGATGTAAATTCAGTAACCTTCAATGTTGAAAGTGATGTAATAGAGTCTTGTACTAATCAATTGGAGATAGATTTTCTTAGAGAGGGTAATGCAGATATTGTAAATAATAAAGTATCAAATTTATATTGTTCTTCGTTAAAAAATTATGGCTGTTTTAACCCCTCTGAATCTCTTTCTAATGCTTTAATAGATTATCAGTCTTATTGTCAAAAAATAACACTTAGTGAATCTCCAGGATTTAAGGTTGGGGCATGGGTTAAAGAAGAAACAGAAGGGGACAAAGAATTATTTATGGAGCTTTATGATATGAATAGAAATTATGTTGCCTCGTGTGAATTGCCTACAGCGCCGTCTTCTTGGGGGGAAATTGATTGTGATTTAAATTATTCTAATATAAAATCTAAAGAATATTATGTGTGTATTTCTTCTACAGGTAGTGGAGGAGAATATTATACAAGAGGATATTATGATTCATTTAGCGGATGTGGCTATATGGGTTATCCGACTACTCCTTCACTTGAGTCTTATGCTTATCAGATTTTTGTAAGGGAAAAAAAATTTGATGCAATAGAAACTTTAGAGATTCTTAATATTTTGCCAGATGGAAATATCATTTCAGAAATGGCTAATGATTATCTTTTTGAAAGGTATGGTGAAGATGGTTGTTCATCTGGTTGTGTTGTTCCAATAGAATTTACTTCTAATGTTTATCAGAATTTGGTATTAAAAAACCTCTCGGTTGATTATAGTGCTGGAGGGGGTTTGGAAGATTCTGTAAATGAATTTTATGATTTAAGCCAAACCCATTCAATAATAAATTCTGGATTTCAAGAAATAAATTTGGATGAGGGGAATTTTTCTGTTCCTTCAGATTATGGAGAGGAAACTTTTGAACTAAGTTTAGAAGGGGAAGAAATTTTTTCAGAAGAAATAATCATTAAAAGAGCCCCATTAATTAATGATTTAAAACCAAAAGTTACTGCAGCAGCAATTCCAACAGAGTTTGAAGTGTTAAGTAATTCTTCTAATATTACTAAATATGAATGGGCTTTTGGAGATGGGATTAATATTACAACAATTGTGAATAAAGTTACGCATACTTATAATTCAACAGGTGTTTATGGTTTAAAAATAATTATTACAAATGATAATCAATTAAGTTCTTCAAAGACATTTGAAATTAATGTTAGTTCTCCAAAACAAGCGATAAATACTACTTTAGAAAAGAAGTTAAATGATTTAATTAAAATAGGTTTACAGATAAAGAACTACAAATTTGAAAAGAATTTAAAATCTGTTTTAAATTTTGATTCTATTGGTGAACAATTAAATAAAATTCAGCAAGATTATAAAAAAGCTAGTTCTGAGGAAGATTACAAAGAAATAATTATTAGTTTGTTAGGAATTAAGGTTCCAGAATCAGTTAATGTTGTTAAAAGTGCAGAATCAATTACGTTTTATCCTAAAAAGGACAATATAAATTTAGAGGTTATGAAGGAAATTGGCGGAGGGGATTATGATACACAATATAGCGACGAATATGCTAATGCAATTATTTTTTGGAACCAAGAGAATATGGATATAAAAGTTACTTTTAGTGAATTTTCTGCTAGTTATTGGTATTTTGAGGAAGAACCAATTTTAAGAACATTTGAATTTCAGATAAATAAAAAGAATAGCATAGATTATTCTTATTTGGTTATTGCTGAACTTGAGGGAATTGAATTTGAAGAAGATTATTTTATGAGAGAAAAGGAAGGATATTTTTATATAGAATTAGAACAAGATAGTAAAACAATCGCCTTTACTACAACAGAAGAGGTTAATTTTTTAGATGTTCCAGTTTTTATCTCCCCTAAACTTGAAAAATTAACAATAGAAGAAAAAATTGAGATTGGGGAAAAGGAGAATAATTCTAAATGGATTTTTTTTATTTTTATTTTATTTTTCCTTGTTTTATTTGGAGTTGGAGTGTATATAATATTACAGGAATGGTATAAGAAAAGATATGAGAAGTATTTATTCAAAAAGAAAAATGATTTGTATAACTTAATGATATATATTACTGAAAGAAGAAAGAAAGGTTTATCTAATAAAGAGCTTTATTCAAAGTTGAAAAAGTCAGGATGGGGTTCTGAACAAGTGAATTATGTTTTGAGAAAACATTCTGGAAAAAGAACAGGCATGTTTGATATTTTTTCTTTTGTAAAGAAAAAAATGCAAAAAATAAATGAGAATTAATTAAAAATCAGGAAAATTAAAAGTAAGTTAATTTTTATACAAAATTTTATAAACTTAAATGGTAATTTAGTAATATGGTAATAAAGGTGTTTAAAAATTTCTTTAATAGAATTTTCTTTAATCTTTTTAAAAATAAAAGAGATATAAAACTTGGTTTTTATGGGCCACCTAATGCTGGTAAAACAAGTTTAGCAAATAGAATCTGCAAGGATTTTACAGGGGAAGAAATTGGAAGTGTAAGTAAAGTTCCACATGAAACAAGGAGTGTCCAGTTCAAGGAAAAGGTTAAGATAGAGTATAAAGGTAAGGTAATGACTTTTAAGATGATTGATACTCCTGGGATTGCTACAAGAATAGATTATGAAGATTTCTTGAAATATAAAGTGAAAAAGAAAGAAGCTAAGAAAAGAGCAAAAGAAGCAACGCAAGGAGTGATTGAAAGTATAAAATGGTTGGATGATATGGATATTGTTGTGATTGTTTTGGATGCTACAGAAAATCCTTATAATCAAGTAAATATTACAATCATCGGAAATCTTGTTGCGAGAAAAATTCCTGTTTTAATTGTCGCGAATAAAATTGATTTAAAAAAATCTGATATAAAAAGCATTGGTGCCGCATTCCCAGAATATGATGTTATTGGTATAAGTGCGAAGCATGGGAAAAATCTTGAGGAGTTTTATGAATCAATTTTTAAATTAACAAAAAAAGTTTAAAAACTGAAAAAGATATTATTATATAATAAAAATGACGGTGAAAAAAAAGAAAAGAGATTTAGGAAAGCTAAGTCAAAAGACTTCGTCATTAACTAATTCGTCCAAGTTTAGTCGAATTAAAGGATTTGCAATTCAGTTTTTGCCTCATTCAGAGATAAGAGATTTAGGAAGCAGTGAAAGAATTAAAAAAATTCTTGGAATTATTTTAGGGAATAATATTTTGATTTTGCAGGGAAGGCTTTTGGTTGATGAAGAGACAAGATTAATTGAGGATACAATGGCGATGATAGGGCATGTTAAGAATTTTAGAGGAATTGAACTTGCAGTTATTTCAGGCAATGGCAACGAGGGATTTTTCTCAAAAATGAAAAAAGGTTTTGCTAATGTTCTTTCTGGAGGAGATTTAGGAGCGATTACAATTATTGGTCCTGCAACAATTGTGAAAGAGATTAAGAGAAATCCTAAGAGGATAGAGTTGTTATTGAATAAGTGATTTCTTTTAACACCTCGAAAAATTCTTAAATTTTTCTACACAAAAACTTTGTTTTTGTATGAAGGAAATAAAACATAATCCAAAGAAAATTGAACTGCTATTGAATAAATAAACATAGATAAATTTATTAAGTTGAAGGTTTTTCTTTTTCTATGCCACATCAATGTGTTAAATGTTCACATATTATTCCTGTTGGAAGTAAGGAATTATTAGAAGGTTGTGAGAATTGTGGAGGGCATTTTTTCTTTTATATTAAGGATGAGCAGTTAGAGGAAATAAAAAAGAAACCGATTGAAATTCCAGAGGAAGATAAAAATAAAATTGAGAAAGATATTAGAGAGATAGCTGGAATCAAGGATGAAAATGCGCCGGTTATTTTGGATTTGGAATCTGTGAGAGTGACTGGTTCTGGAAAGTTTGAGATTGATGTTGTGAACTTGTTTAATAAAGAAAGGCCATTGATTTACAAACTTGAAGAAGGAAAATATATAATTGATTTGGCTTCTACATTACAGCAGAATATGAAAGAGATTAAAGATTTTGATAAAGAATAGTAATTAAATTTATAAGTATCTTAATATTTTATTCTTTATGACAAAAAAAATTAATTCTATTTTAGAAGAAGTTTTGGAAAGGGTTGAACCACCTAAGGAAGAGTTGAAAATTATTAACGATAGTTTGGATGATTTTCTTGAAAAAATTAAAAAGAAAATAAAAATTTTGAAAATAAATGCCGAAGTTTTTGTTGGAGGAAGTTTTGCTAAGAAGACTGTGATAAAAAAGGATTATTATGACGTGGATGTTTTTTTAAGATTTGATAAAAAATATAATGATGATAAAATTTCGGAATTAACAAAAAACCTGTTGAAAAATATGAAAGGAGTTTCAGTGATTCATGGGTCGAGAGATTATTTTAGAATTAAAATCAATTCTTATTTTTTTATTGAAGTTATTCCTGTGACAAAAGTGATAAAGCCCAGCGAGGCTAGGAACATTACTGATTTGTCTTATTCTCATGTTAAATACATTAACAAAAAAGTGAAAAATAAAAAAGTTTTGGACGAGATAAAAATTGCAAAGGCATTTTGTCATGCGAACAATTGTTATGGTGCCGAGTCTTATATTAATGGTTTTTCAGGGTATGGTTTAGAGTTGCTTGTTTATTATTACGGAAGTTTTTTGAAGTTTATTCGGGCTGTTTCCACACCCAAGGGTGTACCCTCTGTGAAAGGGAATATAAACACATCAGGCAAAATAAATAAAAAAATTGTGATTGATATTGAGAAATATTATCGGAATAAGCCAACTGTTTTGATGGACTTGAATAGTTCAAAGCTTCAGTCACCGATTGTTTTTATTGACCCAACCCATAAACAAAGAAATGTTTTGGCGGCACTTTCCGAAGAGACATTTGAAAAATTTAAAAAAGAGTGCAAGAAATTTTTGAAAACTCCATCAATAAAATCCTTTGAAATTAAAAAGACAGATTTGGAGAAAATAAAACAAGATGCGAAAAAAAAGAAGTATGAATTTGTGTTAATTGAAGCGAAAACAGAAAAACAAGAAGGAGATGTTGCTGGAAGTAAATTGATTAAGTTTTACAAACATTTGAATTCTGAAATAGAAAAGTTTTTTGAGATTAAGAAAAAAGATTTTAATTATAATGGGAAGAAATCTGCGAGATATTTTTTTGTTGTTAAAAAAAGAAAAGAGATTTTAATTCAAGGTCCAAATGTAAGTGATAAGAAGAATGTTTTATTGTTTAAGAAAAAACATAAGAATACTTTTGCAAAGTTAAAAAGGATTTATGCAAAAGAGAATATTAGATTTGATATTAATCGTTTTATTGAAGGTTGGAAAAAGAAAAATAAAAGAAAAGTTAGGGAGATGTATATTAAGGGATTAGAAGTTGTTTAATTAATTTTATTTATAAATTATTTATTTTTGATTATCTTGTTTTTCGTAATATTTTGACATTAATTCCATTCCTAAAAATGGAACTGATAAATAAGTCATGAAATTATTTAATCCCTCTTCTATTGCTATTCCTAAAACTGCTGTAATGAATACATATTTTGAATTCTTTCCCATTGTATCTAACCCTATTTTAGGATGAATTGGTTTTCCTTTTTTTCCAAAAAAATTTCCTTTAGAATCTTCTATTCTCTCTTCTTCGATTTTCATTTTAATTTTTCAAGGCTGTTTCAAATAAAGTTGTGAATGCTTGAACGAAAAATTCTGAATTAAGCCAGATTGCAATGTCTTCTTCGTCTGAATTTTTGGATAAATAAAATAGAATTTCTTTTCTATCTATAATAAAAAATTTAGTGTCAATATTTATTTTTTTTATTTTTATGTTAAACTTGTTTTGAATTTGTTTAATTAAGTTACTTTCTCCGGATAATGCTAAATTTATTTTTATGTTTGCTTTTTTAAGAATTTCAAAAGTTTGGTAGAATAATTTTGATTTTGAAATTATTTCCTCAACATTAGTACAAATAATAACTTCTTTTTCTGCATTTTGAAGAATTTCTCTTAGATGATTTGAAATATTTGATTTTCCTTTTAGTGCAGCAGAAATATCTTCTCTTTTTATGGGCATGATTCCGTTTTTGTATAATGCTTCAAGTTTCATAAATTCATCAGTGTTTTTTATATTAGAAAGACTAATCATTTTTTCTTCTGCACCTTTTCTAATGTTATTTTTCATTTTTTCAAGAATAATTTTTGGTTTAACACCAAGATATTTTACAGGTTTTCCAAGCTTCACAATCGCAAAACCTTTTTTTTCCAAGCTTTCTAAAACATCATAGGCTCTGCTTCTTGGAACTCCAGAAATGCTTGAAATTTCTCCAGCAGAAGCAATTCCTTTTCCAAGCAAGGCTAACCAGACTTTTGTTTCATAAATATTCAAATCAAAATAATCTTTTATTTTGTTAATTAATTCTTGTTTTACTAACATTTTAATTTTTTAGTTCAATTCCTTTATGGTTTTTTTTAGATAATTTTTATTTGGAATTAATTTAGAATCAATTATGGTATATCCTTTTTGAGTTAGATCTGAATAAACTACAGAGATGTCGTTTAAATCAAAAAAATCTATATAAAATTTATCTTTTGCTGTGAGTTCAGAATTATTAATTTCTGCTAATGTTTGTTTATCTGTGGTACTTATCCTTCCGAATCTACCAGAAGAAAGAAGTGTTTGAATTTCTTTTATTTCTGATAAAGAACTTTTTTTCGGTTTGAATTTTTGTTTTCCAATTATTGCTTGTAATCTCATAATCTCTTACAGAATTTTACTTTTATAAACCTTTCTGTTTGTTACCTTTTGTAAGTAAGAACAATCAAAAGATAATCCAACTCAGAATCATTCCTAAAAATATTCCTGTTGTGATAAAAGGCATTGCAGGGTAAAATTTCTTTTTCTCAGAGAAAATGAATAAGGAAGCTAGTCCTAATGTTGCTCCTGCAATTATAAGAAGTGCAGAACCAAGCCCGCCCCAAGATAATGTTGTTGAAGTGAAGACAACTCCTGCAGCAATTATTGGAAAGACTACATCGCCTCCCCCGAGCATAGCAATATTAATTTTGATATTTTGTGTTTTAAGTTTTTTATTTGAAATCTTTTTGTTCTTGTATTTTTCTTTTAATAATTTAATCTTTTGTTTTGTTTTCTTATTAGCATAAGGAATAAAAAATCCTGAGAAAATGTTTAATTTGTTTATTTGGTATTTTGCCATTTTTTGCATAATTCCTGAATGCCAGACAGCCCACATATCGTAGATTGAGATTATGACAAGCAAAATGATTATTGTGTAAATATTTAATATTGGAACAAAGATTGTCGCGATTCCTGGATAGATTAAAAGTTCTGTGAAGTTGTGGACTAGGAATTCTCTTTTGAAGATTTTTATGAATGCGAGAGGAAGTGCTAAACTGATTGGGATTATTAATGCCCAGTTGTGAGGTATTGATGTAAATTTTCCAAATGAATAAAATGTTATGAAAAGTGCAATGCAGACAACGAGGAAAAACCATGCTTTTAGGATAAATTCTATTTTGAATTTTGTGAATAAAAACAATAAAGAGATTACAACGACAAATGCTAAGATTAAACTTGTTAGCATGTTGAATGATTCCTTTTGCGTTTTTACTTCAGGAGGTTGAATCCAGGAAAGAGCAGGATTAACAACTTTTTGCATTGTTCCGTTGACTTCTTTTTCTAAATGAAAAGGGTCGGTATGCAAAACTGCAAGCCCAATAAACTGTGTTATAACAAACATTGTTAGAAGAACAATTGTTATTTTTATTTTGTGCTTAATTTTAATATGCCTCTTTTTAAAACTAAGATAAAGATAGTTTTTAAAGTTT
>CAZRAT010000011.1:0-4338 GCA_964598185.1 Candidatus Woesearchaeota archaeon
CCAACACCTCTTAATATTTAAGAATACAAGGTCTATTTAAGATTTTCTATATTCTAGTTTTTTACTCTCAAAACCCTTTATACCCAAGATAATTTGGTTTTTCTCCACAATCTCCAACTGAAATACAAACTTCGTTTTGTCTTTCTTCCCACGAAGCATCAAGACATTCACAATTCTCAACACACTCTTTGTCCCCGCCCAACTTCTTTTCATATTTTATAACACAAGTTCTACTTGCAATAGAACATATTGATTCAGCATCTCCTCCTGTTTCCCAAAAATTAAAACCAGGAGCATTTGACGGAACGCATTTTCCTTCTTTCCATTCGCAATCTCTTCTGTCAATATTCTCGCAATCTTTTTCCTCTTCTTGCGCACTGCAATCCTGCCACATATTTACTCTGCACGCAGCTGTTTTAAATCCATCAATATCCGACTGAATACAAGTTTCCTGCCGAAAATCTGCACAAGGTTCAACACTGACTTCCCCGTTGTAACATACTAATCTAAAATATCTGCTTCCTGGCAAACTCTTGCTAACACCGTTGCTGTCGGCACACCATGTCTCGCCATGCTCATAATTTTCCCCTTCATATTTACAACTTAAATCCTTACAAATATTATTTCCATAAGTTGCTTTTTTCCCTGCCAATTTATAATCCTTGCAAGTGCTCCCTAAATAATAATCACAGTTTCCACAACTAACTGAATTCGCATTTGATGAAAAAGGGTTGCAACTTTCCCCACCCCCATAAACATTTGTCCAATATTCTTTATCATTTATTTTTGAAGAATCATAAATATTTGCAAGATTTCCGCAAGAATCAGTAAAGAATACTTCGTCTCTTCCATCAACACAAGTTGTCTCTTTTGATGGTCCGCAGTCTGTTCCTAATGTTTCAGCAGAACATAAAACCCCTTCATAAAATTCTGTTCCATTTCCAGCATTTAATTCTGAGCATTCTTTTTTGGTTATGAACTGGCAGGTTTTTGAAAAATCTTCTTCATAAACACAAGCCCCTTTCACATCAGACATTGTTGAAGCAATACAAACTAATTCATTTGTAAGGTCTGTTCTAAAATTAGTTTGCAAGCCATACACTGCTGATAATTTTTTGCATCTTGTTTGCGTAACAAAAGCTGCTTGGTCCCCAATCAAACAACAACCTAATTTACACTGCGGGATTTCATCTGCGTCCTTGCCTTCCCAATATCCCCCCAACTCTTTATCGCATCTTCTTTCCGGAGTGTTTTCCATGCAATCTCCTTCGCTAATGCAAGTTCCTAATTTACAATAAGAAGTTGCCTCGCAAGAAGCCGGGACTTTTTTATAAGGAGTATTTGTAAAAGGATCAATTTCTATTGAACATTGTTCTTCAAGAGCATTCTGGCACCAAGCACCGCCAATAGTTTTCTCACAGCAATATGAAACTTCTCCAATAGCAGAAACAATCCCGATTAAGAAAATTCCTAAGAACATTAAGAGTAATAGTTTTTTCATTTTATTCTGAAGTTGTCACAATATTATCTGTTCCATATCCAGGAGGCCAAGCAATGCTTCTCGACGCAAACTGAAATTTATTTCCATTATTCCTGTCAGTCAAGATATAAACAGTTGAACCATCTGTCTGTTTCTTTTTCTCGACTTTCAAGTCATGATAATAATTCATGTAAGTAGTTGTCTCTGAATCTCCAAGATTTGTTTCCCATTTTAATATGCTATTTGCTACACTAACTAGTTCATAAATATTGTTGTGAACAATTACCTCAAATGAATCATAGATTTCTGTCCCATCTTTTGTCAAAATAAGAGAACGATTAGAAGTGACAATAACTCTCTTTGGGAGCAACTCAATTTCTACTCCACCCTCTCTTAATTCCACACCATAATTTTTCCCAAGGTAATTTTTTTCTAAGTTATCAAAACACTCTGTTACTCTTTCTTGAATACTTTCTTTAATCTCAGCTTCAATATGGTTTTTTAACATTGGCTGTTGCACTACACAAGTTTTGTAATATTCATTTGTATAACACAAGTATTCCACTTTCTCATTTTCATACAAAATATAATGTTCAGGCTCTAAACTTCCTCCTTGCAAAGACAACATATCTAAATCATTAACAATTTTTTCTTCTAAGCATTCTTGAATAAATGCAGAAGGATTATCTGCTTCAAATCCAAATGTTGTTTTAATCTGAGGATAAAATGCATAAATCAATATTCCGAGCACAATAATTAATATACCAATTATAATAAAAATTGTAACTTGCCCTTTTTTCTTTTCCATGCACCTCATATTCTTTTTATGATAACCTCATTTATAAATTTATTTTAACCACTTAGTTTTGCCTTAATTGCACACGTTGGATTTTCATTTCCCCAAATATCTTTACATTTTATATAATGTGTTTGTCCAACACTCCATTCTACAGAATGCTCAGTTGAAAATGATAAAGACATTGAACTGCCATTGACAAGATCAAAATCACAACTATTCAAATCATAATAACATTTTGCTTCTTCGTTTGTGATTAATTTAAGTTCGCCAACTTCATAAAAAACCCTCACAGCAACTGGAGGTTCTGAATCTTTTGTAACACTAAACACAGCACTTCCATTAGCAACATTTCCTGCTATGTCTTCGCACTTTATTGGGATATCAAAATTCCCGTCCATTAAATTCAATCCTGGTTGTTTACTTACCCCTAAATAACTTTCTTTAAACAACACCCAGTTTCCTGCCCAGTCATAAAAACAAGTAGAAAGCCCGTTCTCTGCCCCCCCAGAAGTTTTAACTTCTAACTCAATAGAAATTGGTTCAAAGCCATATTCTTTTATGCCGGTTGGAAGAATATAATCTATTGTTAATGGTCTTTCTACAACATACAAGAAATAAATAAAATCCCCAAGATTTGTATTTCTATCTTTATACTTGTCTCTTTCTTCATCTGTTTCAAGATAATCAAACCATGGTTTATCTTTACACTTAATATAGAATTTATTTTCTCCATCAACCACATTTAGATTTGTTAGGCATAACCACTCATCTTCTTCTCCAGAAATCCAATTACATTCCATTGAATTTGGCATAGCATCATAATCTATTCCTGGGATAATATCGTACTTGCACTCTGCTGGTTCGTTTATCAGCATTGTTAAATTCTGTTGTGTTGTTCCATATTTCAAAAAGGTTCCGCTTTCAGGAATCATAGTTGTTTGACTATTGGCAACCGCAGTTATGTCTGGCTCTGAATTAATGCAGAAGTTCACAACATATTCTTCTATATTAAAATTCCCGTGGTAATCTTGACACCTTACATACATATTCAAGTTTCCAAAACTTTCTTTCAAGTCTCCACTAACATTGTAAACATTTAAGTGACTTAAACTTGGCATTCTAAATTCAAAAGTGTGGTTGTCCACAGACAAAGTTTGTTCTAAACCATATTCAGTCATTTCCTCGTATGTGCTTGTCTTTTCAAAACTATATTTGCATTGGCTGAACTCGTCTGTTTTCAAGGTAAACAAAATAGGTGTAAATTCTTGCACACATTCGCCGTTGTTTTTTCTTATCTCTACTTTTTTTGTTTGTTCATTCAAAAATTCATAACCCTCAGTTAACATTTCCCCAGTAGAAATTACAGGCGGATTTGGTTCATAAACTATGCTTTTACAAATAGGATGTTCTTCATTTTCATTTAATAATTCACATGCTTGTCCAAGAGAACTGCATTTATATTCTGTGCAAGGTTTTGTAGAGTCTTCGTGACATATTTCACAATCACTTCCTCCAATAGGTGCTTGCCAAGGAAGACATTCAAAATCAACTTTAACTTGCTTTGAACTTCCCCAGCCAATAATTGCAATATAAATCATAACTAATATGGCAATTACTAACCCATAAGGCCCCAAACTCGCTCCCCAAGCAGCAATACTGGAATACATCGCCATTCCATATCCTATAATTGCACCTGCAACAGCTCCTGCAATTGCCATAGCTATTACAGCATTCCCTGTCCTTCCTAAAGATTTTGCAAGATAAACTCCAATCATTCCTCCAATTGCTGCTCCAGAAGCAGCACCTGCAAATGCTCCAAGAGATCCTGAGGTAAATGCAAAGGGAGTGTTAGGAAAAAAGATTTCTCCTATTCCTGCTTCTGGAGCAAGATAAAGAAAGTTTAATGCAGCAGCACCTTTAACCAAAATTCCTGCACCTCCAATAATATGTCCTAAATATCTAACATTCTTTTGAAGTCCAGTTTCTTCTTCAAGGTTTATAGGTCCTTCAGCAGTTCCACTAATTGAATTCAAGTATTTACTCATATCAGGAGGCTCTG
>CAZRAT010000011.1:4438-21987 GCA_964598185.1 Candidatus Woesearchaeota archaeon
CCTTCAGCAGTTCCACTAATTGAATTCAAGTATTTACTCATATCAGGAGGCTCTGCAAATTGCCCTTCAACAACATCTGCATAATCTTCATAATCTTCCCAAGAAATACCAGGCGCATTACTTACTCTGATGTTGTCTGTTCCTTCCCCAATATAATTAACATAACTTCCACAATCCCCCAAGGAAACACACAAACCATTCATTTGTTCTGTGAATGTTCTTGTTCTACAATTACAATTTTGTTGACATTGCCATCTCCCTTTCCAATCTTTCACATATACTACTGTGCATGTTTGGCTTCCGAGAGAACATATTTGTTTTGATGAAGATGCTGCACCCCCCTTTAAATCCAAACCTCTTGGATATCTTCCAACACAAATATCAAATTTAAAACCACTATCAACATTAACATTCTGAACCATACAAGCTTTATCTTCTTCACACAAATCAATCATGTCTTCTCTTTCTTCATTATAAGTAATACATTGCAGAGCAGTATTCATTATACAAGCCGCCGTTGAGAATTTTAAATCACCTTCTTCTATTTCTGATTGAACACAAATTTGTCCTCTATAATCTGCACACCCTTCATCCTTAATTTCCCCATCAACACAAGATTGCTTCCAGTGCCTACTCCCAACAGTATCTTTTCCTTCACCAATATATCCTTCATAAGAACACCAACTCTCTCCATCTTTTCTAACACGCCCTTCTGAATCAATACAATCTTTTTTTTCTGGAGTGGTACAATTATCTCCAAAACAAGATTCTGTAGCAATATCAGCAACAAGAGCAAGACATTCGATTTCTGTTTCTAAATTTCTAAAATCTTTTTCAAAACCCCCAGATAATGAAAGTTTTACACATTCCATATCTGGAACAAATTTCACATTATTTCCTAAAACACAACATCCTCTTTGACATTTTGGAACCAAACAATTTTCCTCGTCTTCCCATGTTCCCCCGCCAGTTTCACATTTTTCTTTTGTCGCTTTTGTTGTGCATAAACCTTCTTCCTCATCAATACAACATCCAACATCACAAATTGATGTGTCGTCACAAATAGTTGGAAGAGGGAAAACCTCGCAATTCTCTGCATCTTCCATAATTATATTTTGACATATTGCTCCTTCTTTTGTAAGAGGACAACAATTTAATGATAAACTATAGCCTACAGTAGAAAGTAAATAATCTTCTCCAAATGTTGCGTAGGGTTCAGTTAACCCGACTATCTGGCAATTATTTTCTTGACAGGTTCCGTAAATTAAAGATTTCTCACAATTTTTATGATACATTGAAGAATCTATACAAAAATCATCCCTATTACTATCATCTTTTGAAATTATCTTCGGACAACAAGCTAAACAATTTTCTCCACAAACTCCTGGAACTAAATTAAGAGCACATTGTTCTGGATGGACTGTAGGGATATCCTGACAAAGTTCTCCTTGAGTATTTTCTGGACAACAGCTCATGCAATTGTTTTGCGAACAAGTTCCAAGCTGTAATTCTTTAGCACAATCTCCATAAAAGGGAGAAGAAAGATCTATACAATGCGCTCCTTCATTTGTTTCAGGACAACAATAATAAATTGGTTCAGGGTCGTCCCCATTTCCGTTCCCGTCAGAATCATCATCACCAAAAAATGCAGAAACAGTTCCAATTTGTTTAATTGATAATAAAATTTTTAATAAATTTAACCCAGATTTTATCAAACTTAATTTGTCTTTTTTTATCTTTGAAGTTTCAGGTGTAATTTCATTTATTAAATAACTTTGCGCAGGAACAAGATTCATTAATAAAACAATCTGAATTATTACAATTAACAATAATGAAATCTCTATTTTTTTCATTTTACCAAAAACCAGGAGGAATAACACAACCTCTTAATGCAAATTTAAATTCTTCTTGAGTTTCTATATGTTTAGCAGTATAAATTAATGTTCCGTCTCCTGTTCTAAACCTTTCTATATTAAACTTAGGATAAAAAACCATAAACCCTAAATTCTCAAAATGACAGAATCTTGCTTCTTGATTGACTATTTCCTGAACAACAAGCGCTAAATCATAAAACCTGCTCGGTAAAATCATTTCCAGATTTTCTTGCGAAGTAGTTTCATCAGATTTGGTTAAAATAATTTTCCCGTCAATATCAATAATAATTTTTTTTGTCGCAAACTCAATTTCAAATCCATTATAAGTTGCATCAATAACATATCCTTTCTTATCTAAACTTAAAACTAAATTATCAAAACAAGTTTGAACATCATCTAAAATATATGTTTTCACTTCTGCTTTCAAATGTTGGATTAAAAGAGGTTCTTGGTTTATACAAGGGAGATAATTATTTTGGTTATAACAAAGATAAGAAATATCTGTATATTCTTTTTCGTCACTAAACTTAAAAGTTCTGTTAAGCGGATTTCCAATATATCCTCCTTGCGAAGAAATCAATTTAATTCCTTCTATTAATTTATCTTCTATACAATTTTCTAAAAACCCTCCAGGGTTTTCTTCTGGTTTTTCCCCTATTCCTGGAAGAACATCTCGTTTAAGAAGAAAAAAAAGCATAATTGATGTAATTAATAATACTCCAACAATTATAAAAATAGTTACTTGTGCTTTTTTTCCCCTTTTCATAAAAAAGGTTAGCACATTTATGCTTATAATATTTTCTAATCTTCAGTCTCAACTCTTGGAGCAAGAATAAAACTCAACTCAAAATGTTCAGCTTTAAATTCTATCTTTAAGGGGTGCTCGTTTGCAAAATTCAAAATTGTTCTATCACAAAGTTTGGCCCCCTTGGCAAATTTCTGTAAATATTCTAAACTATATCTCGACTTACAATTTTCAGCTTCAATTTTCACTTCATCACTTGAGAATTCAGAACGCGCAGAATTCAAACTTTTTGCTTTGATTATGAATTTGCCTTCTTCAATAATAAACGAACACGCGTCATCTACAACAGCACAATCTTCAACAGCCTCGACAAAATAATTTGACAACATCTCAACCCGCGAACTAAAATCCAAACTAGGCATTTCCTTGTCTTCGCTTTCAACTTCAATTAAATTCAAACTAAAGTTTCTCCTTATTTTATCATAAATCTTAATCTCTAATTGGTTCTCTTTTTTTTCTAAAATCAACGAACTTCCTGCCCCACACCTTTTCAAAATTTTCTTCAGATTATCTAAGTTAACTCCCAAAACTTCATTGTCTGTCTCAAACTGAGAAAAAGCACTCTTCGGCAACTTGAACCCAACCATCGCAACATTCGCAGGATCAATTGCAGTAATACCCATACCAAACTCATTAACCTTAATTCTCACATCAGTAACAAGTTCAGAAATAATATCAATTGCCTTTGACAACAAAGCTGGATTTTCTAATTTAACTAACATACTTAACAAAGTAGGATTTATCTTTTAAATATTGTTGTTCTGAATATAGTAATTAATATAAATCTCAAAATATTTTAATTAACATGCTTTCACATAAAGAACAACGAATAAAGAAAATAACGTCTCTTTATTATTCTCGTCCAGAAATTCAAAAGGCGATTTTTGAGTTTTCAAAAAATAGAGAAATCTGCCCGAGGTATTTTGATGGATTTGGAAAACGCCCAGATGTATTTCAATATACAGGAGATATGTTTGAACTAGTAAAAAAAGGCGCAACATCATTTCATTGTTCAGAAGAAATTTGGCAAGACCCTCTAAACATTGTAACAGGAATGGACGAACAACAAGCAAACGAACTGCGAACTGGCTGGGATTTGATAATAGATATTGACAGCAAATATATTGATTATTCAAAAATTTCCGCAGAAGTAATAATTAACATATTAAAATTCCACGGAGTAAAAAACATTGGAATAAAATTCTCAGGTTCAAAAGGATTTCACATAATTATTCCATGGAAATCTTTCCCAAAAGAAATAAACGAAATAAAAACATCAACAATGTTCCCAGAATATCCAAGAATTATTGTTCAATATATTATGGAAAAAACAAAAGACCAGTTAATTGAAAAAATCAGCGACTTGGAAAGACCAAACAAATATGTAAAAGACTTCCAAGCCCCAAAAGAAGTAATGCCTGATTTGGTTTTAGTTTCCCCTCGCCATTTATTTAGAATGCCTTATTCTCTCCATGAGAAAACTGCATTAGCAAGTGTTGTTTTAGATTCAGATAAGATTTTGGAATTCCAACCAAAAGATGCAGACCCAATGAAAATAAAAATCAAAAATTTTATGCCTGATTCTGAAGAAGGAGAAGCCTCTGAACTTTTAATGCAAGCACTTGACTGGGCAAAGCAAAATGAAATTGAATCAGGAGAAGACAAAGAAAAACTTAAAGGAAAATACGCAGATTTCAAACCAATCAAACTTGACAATTTATCTGAAGAAAATTTCCCTCCTTGCGTTCAAAATATTTTAAAAGGAATTGTAGACGGGAAAAAAAGAGCCTTGTTTGTTTTGATAAATTTGTTTCGTTCTATTGGAATGGACAAAGAAGAACTTGAAAAGAAAATTGAAGAATGGAACAAAAAAAATAATCCTCCTCTTAAACAAGGTTATGTAAACTCGCAACTTTCTTGGAGCTATGCAAAAAAACCAATCATGCCTCAAAACTGCAAAGAGTTCTACGAAGGAATCGGAGTCTGCCAACCAGATAATTTCTGCAAGATGATAAAAAATCCAGTGAACTATGTTGTAAGAAAAAATTACCAACAGAATAAAAACAAATCCAAATCAAAAGACACCATTTAAAATATTCTCAAAATATTTATAAACAACAATTAACTAACCTTCTTATGAAAAGAAGTGTATTACTCAGCATCTTAATTATTTTTTTAATGTCCCTGCCTTTAGTAATTGCAGTGGATGAAGTAAATGATTCATATGCTTGTCTTGAAAATAAAGTAGAAGGAAATTGTGATTCTCTTTCTTCTGAAGAAAAAATCTTTTCTTTGTTAGCAATTGGAGAATGTAAAGAAGATGTTCTTGATGATTCAGAGGATAATGAATGCTGGCCTTCTTCTGGATGCACCATAAAAACAACTGCTCAGGCAATTTTAGCTTTGGACAATGTAAATGCAAATGTTGAAGAGGCAAAGTCGTGGTTATTGTCGCAAAACACAATTCCTGCAAATATTGATTGGTATTTAGAAATAGAAAGCACAGAGGCAACAACATGCACAATAGTATATAGTGATGATTCTTATTCAATAGAAATTGGAGCCGACAAAAAAATAAACACCGCAGCAGGAAATTGCTTAAGCTTATCTGAAACACCTTATGCAGATTATTGGCTAAAAATT
The DNA here is from genome assembly GCA_964598185.1 of Candidatus Woesearchaeota archaeon. Taxonomy (GTDB): domain Archaea; phylum Nanobdellota; class Nanobdellia; order Pacearchaeales; family GW2011-AR1; genus JAGLYK01. Next base: position 9,761 of record CAZRAT010000011.1, read on the forward strand.
TCTCCAAATTGTTATGATAATGAGTTTGATGTTTCTTGTGATAAATCATTTCTCACAACATTATTATATAAAAGTGCAAGTTCTCCTACAACAATTTATGTTTCAGACAAAACATCTTCTTCATCTGCCGACGGAATAACAACAGAAAAGGTTGATTTTTCCTGTTTTAAACAAGGAAACACGTGTGACTATGAAGGTAGCTTGTGGGCAACATTTGTGATGGATTCCTTAGGAGAAGATATTTCTGGATATTTACCTTATTTGGTTACAATGGTGGAAGATAATTCCCAATACTTGCCAGAAGCATTTTTATATTTAATAGACCCTTCAGATACAGATTATCGTGCAACTTTATTATCAGAACAAGAGAGTAGTAAATGGTGGTCTGCTTCAGGAGATAAATATTATGATACTGCTTTGGCATTGCTTCCTTTTCAAGATGAAAACCCAACAGAAAAAACAAATTCTAAGGACTGGCTTTTAGGGGCCAAGGATGATGAAGGATGTTGGCAAGGAAATATTCGGAACACCGCATTTATTTTGTATTCTATTTGGCCAAAAGATCTTGGTGGAAATGGCGGGGGAACAGGTTTTTCTGATTGTGAAGATGTAGATGGTTATTGTGTTTTTGAAACAGGTTGCACAGATATTGGAGGAAGTGAATTAAGTGCTTATAGTTTTAGTTGTTCTGGAACAAAAATATGTTGTGACACAAGCCCTTATTCAGAAACTTGCAGTGAGCTTGGAGGAGAAATCTGTGCTTCAGATGAAGTGTGCAGTATTTCAACTATTGAATCTTTTGATACTTATGATTGTTGTAAAGGTTCTTGTGAGAAGGTTGTTTCTGTTCAATCAGAATGTGAATTAGATGGAGGGGCATGTAGAGATTCTTGTTTAAGTGATGAAGAAGAAAACTCAGACGAATGCGGTTTCATAGGAGAAGTTTGTTGTGTGGATAAAGAACCAGAACCAACAGGAAGCTATTGGTGGATTTGGATTTTGTTAATATTAATTGTCTTGGCTGTTTTAGGAATAATTTTCAGAGATAAGTTGCGTCCTTTTTGGTTAAGGATAAAATCTAAATTCAAAAGAAAACCAAAAACTTCTCCTGGACTTCCCCCATCAAGAACACCAATGAGAAGACCTATTCATAGAGGGGTGCGTCCTTCTGCAAGAATGCCTTTGCAATCAAGAAGACCAACCCATACAACAAGACCAAAATCAGAATTAGACGATGTTCTCAAAAAGTTAAAGGAGATTGGGAAATAACTTTATTAACCCTAATCTATTAATCCATCTATGAAAAGGAGTGTTATTATTTTATTAATATTATTCTTACCAGTTCTCTCTGCAGTTTCTATGGAAATGAAAACAGAATTTGACCAAGGAGAAACATTTATGGCAAAAGTCTCAGCAAACTTTTTTGAACCAATTACAAAAGAAGATATTTCTTTCTATAGGGAGCACGTAAGACAACCTATGTCTGCCTATGTTGTAAAGATAAACAACGACTTTTATATTTACGCCCAATTATTTGGAAAACCACAAAATAATTATTCTATTACAATAGAAAATGTTCAGTATATAGAAGGAGGTTTGAATATTAAAGAAGACTTAACAAAAAATTTCTCAATCACAAACAATAAGGCAGATTTTTCAATAGAGCCAGGTTTGGTTTATACTAACGAGGCTTTTTTTATTGAAGTAGAAAACTTACAGGAATCTGAGATAATTATTGATGTTGTTACATCTTCTGTTGGTTTAGAAACCGAAGAGCCAATAAATTTAGGAACAGGAGAAACAAAAAAGATTTATTTTTCAATAGAAAATGCAAACTCAACATTTGAAATAATAAAATTAAGCACAGAAAAATTGGAATATGAAATTCCTGTTTATGTTTTCGGAGTAGAAGATGTAAGCCAAGATATCACAGAAGAGACTGTTTGTGAAAATATTGGAACATGCCAAAGTTCTTGTGATGAAAATTCACAAGATTTAGGAAAATTAGACTGCGGTTTTTTTTCTACTTGTTGCCGAGAGATAGACGAACAAAAAAGTTTTAACTTTGAAAAATCAGAATTAGAAATTACAATGCCAACTAATTCAAATACAATAAGGGAAATCTATCTTTATAATACAGGGGAAAAAACAATAGAAGATATTTCTTTGGAAATTTCTGGAGAGTTAAAAAATTACATCATTCTTTCAGAAGATAAAATTGACAAATTAGAACCAGATTCTAATGTAAAAATTGAAGTAATGTTTTACTCATTTGATAAGGCTGTCGAGGTTCAAGGAAAAATAACTGCAGAAGAAGGCGTTTCAACGTCGTCTGAAATTTCCTTGAATATAATCAATGATTATATTCCTATTGATGAATATGAATATTCTCCTAGTGACCAAACCAAAACCTGTGCAGAATTAAATGGAGTGGTTTGCTCTTTAGATGAAAAATGCGACACAGATTATATTTATGCAAAAGATAACAAGTGCTGTTTAGGAATATGCAAGGGAAGTGAAACAAGTTCATCAGGAAAGATAATTGGCTGGGCAATCGTAGGAATAGTAGCTGTTTTTTTAATTTGGTTTTTTATGAAAAAATATCGCGGAGCAAAAAAACCTGCAAGTTTATTAGATATTGCTAAGGGAAAGAAATAATTACTTATCTTCTTTTTTCTCCAAAATACTCTTCAACTTTTTCTCTAAAATATCTTTTTCCATTTGAACGACTCTTACAACTTCATCATATTTATGAAGCCGTCTTGTAAGCTCACTAAGAATATCCCCGTAGTCGTTGTTGGTTAAAATAAGTGATTCAGGAGAAACAACCTCAACATGTGCCGGCATATATTTGAACATTAAAATTGCAAGTTGCGATGCTTCTTCAACCTCAACTTCAACCTCAACAAAAGCTGTAAAAAACTCTTTTCTCTCTTTCAACTCTGTGGGCTCACTGATTTTTTTATTATTAATTTTAACGCCTTTTTCCTCGCCCATGTCCTTAATTATTTGTTCCAATGTTTCTACTAAATGTTCTGCAGGCTTTCCAATAACTTCTAAAATCATTACTGCTGTAATTTTTTTTGTTTCCATTAATCAAATTCGTTGCGAACTTTTCGCTTTTTTAAAATAAACAAAAACCCAAGCAAAACGCAAAAACCAACAAACCCATATTTTGCCCAATCTTTCTTGTCTAAATTTTTTTTATCATCTTTACTTTTTATATCTTTTGTTGGAGAATTTAAAGTTATAATTTCTGGTTTGTCTTCTTTTTTAGTTTCAACAATCTGGGGAATTAAAGGTTCTGTTTTTTCCAAATCAGAAGGCACTTCTTTTACAAAGTCTACTTGTTCTAATTCTTCTTGTTCATTTTTTTCATCATCAACACACGCTAAATCTTGTGCTATTATTTTTTCTAAAGTAATTTTCCCAATTCTTTCAACTTCAATTAAATCTTCCACAGAATCAAAAGGCCGCATCTCTATTATCCGTCCAGCAAGTATTTCACCAATCCCGCTCAACTCATCTAATTTTGTTAAAGAAGCAGAATTAATATCAATCTGCCCACTTTCGCAAATCGCACAAACTTGGGAAATCATTAAAACAAATAAAATCCAAAAAAAATAATTCATAAAAAATAAAAGGAATTAGTTATTTTAAGTTTTGTTGTGATTATTTAGAATCTTGGCTCATAAGAGTCTTTCCGAATATTCCCTCTTCTCTCTAATTCATTTATTATTTTATGGTATTCTCTATATTTTCCAATATTCTCAAAAGGGATTTCATGTTGTGGTTTTACTATGCATGGATATTCAACAATTAATCTATCTTTTTCTAATAAAAGTTCTCTTAACATTTTTCCTAAAAGAGGATTTTTCCTAAGAGCTTCAGCATTTTCTCGTATTTTTTTTTCAATACCTTTTTTGGTTACCATAATTAAAAAATGTAAGAAGTATATTTAAGTTTTATGGTGATTTATCTTATATTTCTCTGCAAAGTTAATATATTCAATACTCCCTCTTTTAATTCCTTTCTTTGCAATCCAGATTTGCGAGAAGATTTTATTTTTCAAATACCATCTACATTTTTCTTTTTCTATTTTAGAAAGAATTCCATTCATCTTAACTTCAACTCCAATTACACTATACAATTCATCATGAACATGTTTAATTGAAATAAAGTCTGGGAAACCTGTCCCGACAACAAGCATTTTTTTGAAAGGGTTATATTTCCTTTTCGCTTTGGTTAATTTTCCTTCTTCCAAGTTAACATTATTATTCCACTTGTCAATAATTCTACCTTGGCTTTCCAAATCTCCACGTACCTTTAACTCAAACCTCGCCCCTTGTCCCCTAGATAATTTTCCTTTCTTAACATTAGATTTTTTTTTAGAAACAGGAGCTCCTTTCTCGTCCCACTCAGTTTCATACTCCTCACTCCCAGCCTTCTTAATCATCTCCATAATTTTCTTCTTTCGTTCGACCACGCTTGGGCGGACGACGTAGGGAACTTTGTTCCCTGCACTATTTTCTTTTTTCACCTTTTCCATAAAAGAATAAGTAGCTAGAACTATTTAAATTTTATATATCTCTGGCTTGTAAAGTCCGTCTTCCATTTGCCTGCGCACGTTTTATTGCATCGCGCAAAATTTCTTCTGCTTTTCTTTCCAAAGCCATTCCAACTTCTTCAGCAACACTTGAAACAGAATTTTCTTTATCCAACTCTTTCACAACTTTCTTAATGTTTGATTTTATTATCAGCGCCATATTAAATTAAACCAATCTCGCTTTTTATATTTTTCAGTGCATCAATTGAAATCTGAAAAAATTCGTCTAAAGTTAATCCAGTTTTTTCAATTTCACGAATTATTTCCCTGTTGCAATTTTGCGCGAACGCCTTGTCTTTGAATTTCTTTTTTAGTCCTTTTAATTCCATGTCAGAAATTCTTTTATCTCTCATCAAAGCATACGCATAAATAATTCCTGTCATTGTTTCTGCAGAAGCTAGACAATGTTCAACTTTTTTCTCTCGCGCTTTGTCTTTCCATTGTGGCAGAATTTCATGTCCCCAACCATGTGATAAAACAATTTCAATAAACTCAGAATCAAAACCAGCTTCACTTAGAATTTTTTCAGTTTTGCTAAGGTGTTGAGAAGGCGTGTCATGAGTCAAAGCCCAATCAACGTCGTGCAACAAACCAAGCATCCCCCAATATTCTATATTTTCATTAAAGTGAGAGGCAAGCCCACGCATAATCGCCTCACTCGTTAAATAATGATTCATATCAGATTCTTTTTGTTCATAATTATTTAACAATTCAATTGCTTGTTCTCTGGAAATCATAAAAAGGAAAAGCAGAAAGGGTTTTTAGAATTTTTGGAAAAAGGAAAAGAATAAGAATGTTTGTTCCTTTAGAATTCAATGGAGTACCATTGCGAAAAATGCAAATCAGAAGTTCCTAAAAAAGTCCATGATTATTCTAAAAAAAATTTTGGAAGAGTTTTATGCCGAGATTGTCAAAAAAATTCTTCTCCAAAATCAAATAATAAGAAAGATTTAAAGAAAAAAGAAGAACCGAATGGATTATCCAAACGAGATAGTTTCTTCACAGAAAGTATGATTAAGGGAAGAATTGCTGAAACTTTAGTTGAAGAATTATTTTTGAAATTAAATTATAATGTATTTAGATATGGTATGGAAAATACGGTTCCGGGAATTATGAAATTACTTAAGAAAGTTCGTAGTGATGTCGCTAATGATATTAGGAGAATGCCTGATTTTGTCGTCCAAAATCCAAATACCAATCAAGTTTATTTTGTTGAAGTTAAATTCAGAACAAGCGAAGAATTTACATTTAAAGATTTACCAAAAAATTATCCTTTTGAAAATGCTTATTTTATTTTAGTTTCAAAAAAATATATTAAATGCATTACTTATGAAGAATTAAAAGCAGGAAAAGAAATAAGTCCAACTTCTAAAAATTATCTTGGAAGCAGAAAAGAGTTTGAATTAGATAAGCAAGTAATTATTGATTTTTGTAATTTTGCTATTAAGTTTTTTGAGAATGTTTAAAACTTTCCTATTCTCCCTTCTTCATAAAAGGAAACATAATAACATCTCTAATTGATTCTTGATTTGTAAAAAGCATTATCAACCTCTCAATCCCAATTCCAACTCCGCACGCAGGAGGCATTCCATGTTCTAACGCAGTCACAAAATCCTTGTCTGTTTCCATTGCTTCTATATTTCCTTTCTTTCTTTCTTTTTCCTGTTCTTCAAAATGCTCCAACTGCAATTCTGGATCATTTAACTCAGAATATGCCCGAGCTAATTCTATCCCCCCAACAAATGGTTGAAAAATCTCTGCCTTAGTAGGGTCTCCCCTCTTTGGCTTTGCCAACGGCGCAAGCTCAATCGGATAATCAATTAAAAATGTAGGCTGAATCAACTTATGTCTAAAAACTTTCATTAACTCATCAGCCAAATTAATCTTTGTAACTCCTTTATCAATTCCGTGCTTCTTCGCAATCCGCCTCGCGTCTGCATCTGTCTTAACATCTGAAATATCTTCCTTCAAATATTTCTTTATTGCATCCAAAAGTGAAATCCTCTCCCACTTTCCCAAATTAATTTTATGTCCTTGATATTCAAACTCCAACTTCCCAAACAACTTCTTTGCAACTATTTTCATCATCTCTTCAAATAAATCCATCCCATCATTATAATCTGCATAAGCCTGATACCATTCAATTGTCATGTGCTCTGGATTGTGCTGCCTATCAACACCTTCGTTCCTAAACTTTTTCGTAATCTCATACACTCTATCAAAACCCCCAATCAATGCTTTCTTTAAAAATAATTCAGGAGCAATACTCAAATACAAATTAGAATTATACGCATCGCAATGTGTCTCAAAAGGTTTTGCCGACGCCCCGCCATAAATCGTCTGCAAAAGCGGCGTCTCAATCTCAACAAACTCATGCTTCTTCATAAACTCCCTCAATATACTCAAAATCTCTGCTCTCTTCACAAAAACATTTCTAACTTCTGCATTCATTGTCATATCCAAATATCTTTTTCTATATCTCTCTTCCTTATCCTGCAAACCATGAAATTTTTCAGGCAATGGCAAAATCGCCTTACTCAACAACTCAATCTTCTTAACCAGAATAGAAATCTCTTTTGTTTTTGTCTTAATTATTTTTCCTTCAATACCAATAAAATCCCCAGAGTCAATGAACTTTTTAAAAAAATCTTTCTTCGGCGTTTCTCCTTCTTGAAGAACAATCTGAATTTTCCCAGACCCATCCTGCAAATGCGCAAAAATAATCTTCCCCAAATCCCGCTTTGTCATCAACCGCCCAGCAGTTTTTATCTTCGCGCCAATCTTTGACTTCAAACATTCAGAAACATTCTGCTTTTTATCAAAAAAATATCCATACGGCTCAACATCACTCATTCTCAACGCACTTATCTTCCTCTTCCTCTCATCAACAATTTGTTTCTCTCTCCCCATAATTAAATTAAAGAAATTAAGTTTAAATAATTATTCAAAAGATTTATTAACACCTTTTTACTAATTTAACTATGAAAAAGAGTGTAAAGAAAAAAGAAAATAAAATGACGTGCTGTTCTTTTTTCAAGGATAGTTCTTCGTGTTCGTGCGGGGGAGGAATTTATTTCTTTGGATTTGTTGGAGCAGTAATTTATTACATTCAAAATTCAATATCATTCGGGAACGGTGTCATTGGAATTCTAAAAGCAATTGTCTGGCCTGTAATTTTAGTCTATAAACTCTTTGGATTTTTATACGGACTTTAATCTTTTACTTCATCAAGAATTATCTTCTCATTAAATCCACCACACTTTTCAAATTTTTCTTTTTTCAAATTTTCCAAATCTTCTTTGTTAATTTTTTTAAAATCACAAATCGCATCAACAACGTCTAAAATATCTGCAAGTTCTTCTTCAGTACTTTCCTCTAAAAATTCCTGAACTTCTTCTGAAAGTTTCTCTTTTAACTTTATCCAGTATTCTTTGTCTTCTGCAATATGTGTAATAGGAATCTCTCCTTTTTCTTTAATTATCTCAGGAAGTTTATCTCTAAATAATTTATTGTATTTCATTTGAACACCTTTTTTTTAAACCCGTGCTTTTCCAACTCTTCATTCAAAAGTTCGTCTGCAATTTGCTGAAACTTGTCTTCTCTACTTACATACTTGTATCTCACAATTTTAAAATGCTCCTGCTCTTTCTGAACTTTCAAAAACAATTCCATCAAGCGAGGATTCCTGACTTTATATTCTCCTAGCAATTGTTTAACAACTAATTCAGAATCCAAAATACACGTAACCTCCTTTGTGTGCTTTGAAGCAAGTTGCAACGCCTTAATCAAACCCTCATACTCTGCAATATTATTTGTAACAAAACTCCCAATCATTGAACTATATTTCACAAGAATTTTTCCATTCTCCCGAACAACAACTCCAATTGCCCCTGGCCCAGGGTTTCCCCTCGCACCGCCATCAGAATTTGTGTAAATCATGCGAAACCTCCAATAGGTGCGTGAAACTTCCTCGTTTCTATTGCACCGCCATCAGAATTTGTGTAAATCATAAATAGAAAAAATCAAAAGACATTAAATAATTAATGGATAATCAATTAGTAGGAACAATTAAAGATTTAATGCTAATTTTCTCTCATAACTTCTTTGCCATTTCTGAACAATTTCTTTAGATTTTGGATTTAATGCTTCAATCATTTCATATAATTCGTTAGGTTCAATTTTGTCTTCTAAATAGTGTAAGGTATTATAACCAATAAATTTATCCGCATGAGTAAGTTCTTTTTCTGGATTAATAAGCACTTTTCTATCTGAATCAACTATAATTTCTAAATAATCTAATGTTCCATTATCCTGAATAAATAAAGTAAAATCAACTGGAATTTTTATATCAGGAGATTCTTTACTAATACAATGAAATGCTTGATAATTATATCTTCCAGACTTATCAATATCTTTTTCCATAAGAAAGATAGATAAATCACCCTTTAAATTAATTATTGTCCTGAGTTATATATGTAAAACCTTGAAAACTTTAAAATCTTGAAATTTCTCAGGCTTAATCTGAACATTTCGAATCTGCGCGTGCTTCGGCCCTTTCTTGCACAACTCAATCATTTTGTTAACACCATCACTATCACCTTCTAAAAAAACCTCAATCTTGCCACTTTCCAAGTTCCTAATAAAACCTTTTACATTATGCCTTTCTGCATTTTCTTTAATAAACGCTCTAAAAAAAACTCCTTGCACAGTTCCATCAATATAAATCCTAACAGATTTTTTCATAAACAGAATAATGTAAGATAGTTTATTAAATTTTATATTTTGTAATTCTTATATAAAAGAGTGTTTTAGAATATTAAATAATCTGAAAATTTTTCAATTCACAACCCAAAAGTTTTCTCAAACTCCAGAACCTGTGCATACTGTTTAAAAAAATCCATTCCTTTTTTAGTTATCTTAATCAACGGCTTTTCAGAATCAGTGTTCTCAATAAATTTTTTTTTATAAAGTTCATCCAGATACAACTTCATTTGGTTGTGAGAAAGATTTGCCTGATACATTATATGCGTCTTTTTAATCTCTCCTCGTTTCTGAATAACCCCCAGAATATCATAAATTATGTTTAACTTGTTTCGTCTTTCCATTTTTTGTAATCTTTATTATAAGAATTAAAAGGGTTATATAACTTATTAATTGAATTATTTGAGAAGTAACATATAAATAACTTATTTTTGAAAAAACAAACATTACCTGACTTATAGCCAATAACGACATGGCAATAATAAATATTTTTGTATTCACTAATTTATTTTTAAGATAAACATTAATATAATTTCTAATTATCAAAGCCAAAAAGATTAATGCAGTAAGATGATAAAGATAATAAAACTGATGAAACATAAACGAAGCTATGATTATGAAATAAGTAACAAGAATAATGTCTCCAGATAATTTTTTTAACGGAAGTTTGTAAATAATGTATAAACCAGCTAATGTAAAAAGTCTGTTAAAGAAAAAACTAAGATAATAAATAATGTCCAGAGAACTAACAACTTGATAGGTTATAATTAGTCCGCCTATGCTCTGTGTTAGAGTCGTGTCGTAAAATATTGCAAACTTGGTCAAGATAACAGAAAGTTCTGCAAGAGAAATCAAAAGAAATCCAATCCCTAAATATAATAATCTTTTATTTTTATTTAATCTATATCCTTTAATTGAAAAAAGAAAAAACAAAAATAAAATAATAAAACTAAAAACATCAATAAGAACATCGTGTCCAAGAAACCAATCCGGTGTAAACACAATCCTCATATTTTTTATGAAACATTTCCATTTAAAAGGTTTATGAAACTATGTTCTAGATTTGTATTCTGTATTTCTTTTTCACAAATGATATATAAACCAAAGTATTTGAGTTATCAAGTTAAAATTAATTTCATATTGCCTCAACAACCTTAGGGGGTTATAATCACCCCCCTTATAGGGGGCAAAAAAAAAGAGATGATAAACTATACATATACAATAAATTTCTCAGAAACTCCAAGACAAGAAATGCTTTACGAATTAGGATTAAATTCAGAAGAAATAACTTTCATACTTTCTCTTAGAAGAAGAGAAGAACTTTTAGGATTAGATTATTAAATTTCACGATAATCAAGTTCATTATTCACAATCGCAACAACTTGCGACGCAAAATACATTTTCCCCCCAACAGAAACAGGGGTTGCCAACCTCATTAGTCTCTTCCACTCTTTTTTTGGCAGCCCCTTATGATCTCCTAAAACAAAAACACAATTTTTAGGAATATCAACTTTCCTTAAATCCTCCCCTTTTTTATCTAGAATAAAAATTTCATTTTTCTTTTCCAATTCTTCAACAACTTTTAAAAAACTCTTTTTTTCAACAAAACATCCAGGAAAAACTTCTTGTTTTTTCTCCTTGGCTTGGCCACGCTTGGACGAGTCAGTTAAAGGTTTTACCTTTGGCTCTTTAAACTTATATAAAATTCTTTGAATTAATTTTTTAACATCTTTCTTGCTAATGGGTGTTCCTTCTTTAACCTGAATTTCAATATGTTTTGGCGGGTCAGGCATTCCATAAAAAACAAAATGAAAAGCAACATCAGTTCGAAAATCATGCGACAAAAACAAACCCTGAATAAAAGAATGAATTGCGATATCCATTCTCCCGGCCTTCATAAGATTGCCTTGGCTAAGGGCCTTGCCAGAAGTTACAGCATTTTGTGAAAAATAAATAAAGTGTTTCATATTTTATCTAGAGGGCTTTCAACCTTTTTAATTGATGCTTGTGAGATTTGCGTATAAATTTGAGTTGTTTTTATTGAAGAATGTCCGAGAAGTTTTTGTATTATTCTTAAATCTGTTCCTTGTTCTAAAAGATGTGTAGCAAAACTATGTCTTAACAAATGAGGATAAACCCTCTTTTTAATTTTAGCTTTTTTTGCAGCATTTTTCAAGATTGCTTGGATTGTTGCAGTTGTTAATTTCCCGTCGCGATTAGAGGGAAATAATATTTTAAAATCAGATATGTTGCAATAACTTTTTAACTCATTCCTTATGCTTTCTGGAATCTTAACAAATCTATCTTTTTTGCCCTTGCCTAATTTAATATGAATCAATCCTTCTTCAAAATTCACGTCCTCTTTTTTAAGATCAACAATTTCTGAAACACGAAAACCACAACCATAAAGTAATTTGATTATTAGTTTATGTTTAACATTATTAGTAACTTCAATTAATCTTTTAATTTCTTTAATTGTCAGAATGTCTGGAATTGTTTGGTTTTTCTTAGGATTTGGCAAATTAAGATTATTGCCTAAAACATTCATAAAAAAGAACTTTATGGCAAAAAGATCTTTTGAAACTGTAGAAGGATTTTTACATACTAATTTTTTAATAATATAATTTTTAACACAATCTTCATTAAGACCTTTATTTTTAGAATATTTTAAAAATTTCTCAACAGAATAAAGGTATCCTTTGATTGTTTGTTTTGAAAAATTTCTCAACTTTAATTCCCTTTCTAATTTTTTTAACAATCCTACCATAAATAATAAAATAAAAAGATATTTATAAACTTTACTTTATACTCTATATTAGGACATACTACCAAATAAATTTGATAGTATGTATGTTGCTTG
>CAZRAT010000012.1:0-4642 GCA_964598185.1 Candidatus Woesearchaeota archaeon
ACGCCCCAACCGAGCAAGAAAGTATTTTGTGATATTCCCTCACATATTTGGAGTCCGTCTAATATTTCAAAGTAAAAAATACGCCGACACCAGGAATCGAACCTGGGAGTCCCGAAGGACCGAGATTAGCAATCTCGTGCAATACCATTATGCGATGTCGGCTTATGTGAATATGAGATGATTTGTGATATTTTAAGTTTTTGTATTGGTGATTATGATTTTTAATAATTTCTACTAAGTGTTACACTTTTGTGGTCAATCTTAGCAATCTAGTACGTTAACCACTCCGCCATCTGGGCTTTTTGTAATCAGCAGAGTGGGAACCACTCGTTTGACCACGCCTGGACGAACAAATGAAAACTCTATAGGAGTTTACTTTCCGCCATCTGGGCATAATATGATAGAACTATTCCATTTTAAAAAATTATGTATTCTAAGAATAATAATAGCGAGGGTGGGATTTGAACCACACGACCTCCGGGTTTCCTATGCAATCGCGTAGGAATGAAAAACCTACGGTTTTACTTATGGGCCCGACGAGCACTCCAGACTGCTCCACCTCGCTATACAATTAACTAAGTATTTCTTCTTTTAAAACTTTCGAACACAACATTTTTATATCAAACTTTTTTCCAATCCTTATGTTAAAACTAGGAATTGATGATGCAGGCAGAGGCCCAGTAATTGGTCCAATGGTTCTGGCTGGTTGCTTAATAGATGAAAAAACAGAAAAAGAATTTAAAAAATTAGGTGTAACAGATTCAAAAAAATTAACCACAAAAAGAAGAGATTTCTTGGTAGAAAAAATAAAAGCACAAGCAGAAACATTTGAAATAATAATTATCCCTCCTATTGAAATTGATGGGGGATCAATAGTTGGGGAAAACAGAATAAAGTTAAACGAACTCGAAGCAATAGCAACGGCAAAAATAATAAACAGGATAAACAAGGGCTATAAAAAATTAAAAGTTGTAGTCGATTGTCCCTCAACAAGCATAATTAAGTGGCAGGATTTCTTAAAGACAAAAATAAAAAATCTATCAAACTTGGAAATTTCCTGTGAACACAAGGCAGATAAGAATCACATATCAGTTTCAGCAGCGTCAATACTTGCCAAAGATGTTCGTGAAAAAGAGATGACAAAACTAAAAAAAATTTACGGGGATGAAATTGGCTCTGGTTATACTTCTGATTTATTGACGCAAAAATTCCTTGAAAAATTCGCAGAAAAACATCAAGACAAAGGAATCTTTAGAAAAACATGGATAACTTGGAAAAACGCAGTTAATAAAATAGGACAGAGGAAGTTGTTTTGAAAATGGCAGTTATTGCAGTAATAAATTATTAGAATAAAATCTTAATCGGGAAGAAAAAAACAAGTTCTAAAAAATTTCTTAGAGGGGAATGGCACATTCCTGGAGAGACTATTGAAAAAGGAGAATCAGATAGAGAAGCATTGGTTAGAGGAATGAGAGAAGAAGCAGGAATCGAAATAAAAGTTGGTAGATATATTGGATATCATATAACCCCTTCAAGTAAAAAAGAAGCTCGTTGGTATGAATGTTTTTCTGAAACAGAAAAGGTTGTTCCTGGAGGCGATTTAGAAGATTTGAAATGGATTTCAAAAAAAGATGTTTTAAATTTTTGTAGAAGTAAAGTAAATAATCTTTGGCCTAAAGAAGTTAAAGAGTATTTTCAATAAAACAATCTTTAAAAATCCTAATTCATTTTTATAATAATGGTATTTATAAAAAAATTAGTGATGCATGGCTTCAAAAGTTTTCCAAGAAAAACAGAAATACCTTTTAATCAAGAGATTAATATTGTTCTCGGTCCAAATGGTTCTGGAAAATCAAATATTTCAGATGCACTATGTTTTGTTCTCGGACGGCTTTCAATAAAATCAATGAGAGCCGCAAAGGCAAGAAACTTAATTTTCTTAGGAACAAAATCCGCATCCCCTGCAAAAGAAGCGTCAGTTGAAATTGTATTTGAAAATTCTGACAGAACATTTTCAATAGATAAAAACGAAATCTCAATAAAAAGGATTGTTAGAAGAAACGGGCAGAGCATCTACAAAATAAATAATGAAACAAAAACACGGCAAGAAATTTTAAGCCTACTGGCTTTAGCAGGAATCGATCCAAACGGATTTAATATTATTTTACAGGGAGAAATTCAAAACTTTGTCCAAATGCAAACAGAAGAAAGAAGAAAAATAATCGAAGAGGTTTCTGGAATTTCAATTTATGAATTACGAAAACAAAAATCAATGAGGGAACTAGAAAAAACAGAAGAAAAAGTAAAAGAAGCCTTGACCATCTTAAGAGAAAGAACAGCCTATATGAATAATCTTGAAAAAGAAAGGGAGCAGGCATTAAGGTTTAAAAAACTTGAAAAAAATGTTAAGATTTTCAAGGCAAGCATAATCCATCATAATTTAACAAAGAAGAAAAAAGAAAAAGAAAAGATAGATTTAGAAATTTTCAAAAGAGACAAGGAAAAAGAAAAATACAAACAAGAAAAATTAAACCTTGAAACAGAAATAACAAATGTCAATTCAAAAATTAATTCTATTAATTCAACAATACAAAAATCCACCGGATTAGAACAGGAAAAACTTAATCAAGAGATTGCTGATTTAAGGGCGGAACTTACAGGGATGAATGTGAAACTTGAAAACAATGAGAACAGAATTTCTGAGATAGAAAGACAAAAACAAGAATTGGTTCAGGAAATAAATGGCAACGAGGTTTCAGTAAAGAAACTCCAAAAAGAATCCCCTTCAATAACTACAAGACAAAAAGAGATTGAAATAAAAAAACAAGAACTAGAAAAATTAGAAGAACAAAGAAAAAAATTTTATATGATTAAATCCGAGTTAAAATCAATTAAGGAAAGAATTAATGATAAAAAATCTGTTCTTCAAAACTACACTTCAGAATCAAAATTTTTTCTGGAACAAATTAAATCTATCTCCACAGAATTATTTGATAAGAACACAAACTCAGATAAAGTAGATTCCTTGAAATTTTCTTTGGCAGAAAAAAAAGAGTTATTGGTTAATTTAAACAAAAGAGAAATAGAACTTGAAAAAATTTCTTACGCAAATGAATTAGAAATAGAAAAACAAAAGACTTTGATAGAAAGAATTTCTAAAATGGACACTTGCCCTCTTTGTAAAAGCAAAATGACTGAGGAGCACTTAACTTCAATAAAAGATGAAACTTTTCCAAAGATAAATTCTTTAAAAAAAGAAGTAGAAAACTCAGACAAGGGCTTAAGCGAGGTTTATAATAAAAGAGATTTGTTAAAAAATAATATAGAACAAATTGATTTAGAAATATCAAAAAGAGATTCTGATATCATTAAACTTTCAAATATAGATGAGAAAAAAGAACAAATAAAAATCCTTCATGAAAAGATAGAACAATCAAAAGAAGAATTTTCAAAATTAGAAAAAAGGGAAAAAATTCTAGAAGAAATATTTGATAAGGATACAAATATTGAGCAAAAATATGAAATAGCGAGGGTAGAAATTCAGGAAATTTCTTTAAGGAATAAGGAAAATGTTAACGCGGAGATTTCATCAAAACTAAGGGAACTTGAACGTTCAAAGATTTTATTGAAGCAACTTTCAAGAAATAAAGAAGATAGAAACGATGAACTTCAAGGAATTAATAAAATCATGAAAGAAAAAGAAAAATTACTTGAAAATAAAAAGAAACAAGAAGAAGAACTAAGCAAAAAATTCAGGGAATTAATTTCCAAAAGAGATTTGTTGCATGGAAAAATAAGAGAAAATGAATTAAACATTTCACAAAAACAAAATGCTCTTTCAAATATTGAACAAGGAATAAACAACTTCAAACTTGAAAAAGCAAGAAGTGATGCAGAGATTGAAGGGCTTGAAATGGAAATTTTGGAATTCCCTAACATCCAAATAATAAAAGAAAACAAAGAATCTCTTATCATTAAGTTAAATAAAACTAGGGAAATTTTATCGAGGATAGGTTCTGTTAATCTTCGTTCT
Organism: Candidatus Woesearchaeota archaeon; assembly: GCA_964598185.1. Lineage (GTDB taxonomy): Archaea > Nanobdellota > Nanobdellia > Pacearchaeales > GW2011-AR1 > JAGLYK01. The sequence continues at coordinate 4,034 of CAZRAT010000012.1, forward strand.
TTAGAAGTTTATGATTCTGTTAAAAAAGAATATGATATAATAAAAGAAAAAATAGAATTAATAAACAAAGAGAAAGAAGGGGTATTAAAGATAATTCACGAAATTGATATCAAAAAGAAAAAAACATTTGTTAGGACTTTGAATGAGCTGAATGAAATTTTCTCAAGGAACTTTTCAATGTTAAATGAAAAAGGTCAAGTTTCATTGAGTTTGGAAAATAGGAAAAATCCTTTTGACGGCGGTGTTGAAGTAATTGTGAAAACAGGGCACGGAAAATATTTTGATGTGCGCTCTCTTTCAGGAGGCGAGCAAACTCTGGTTGCACTCTCGTTAATCTTTGCAATACAAGAACTAAAACCATACCCATTTTATATTCTTGATGAAATCGATGCTGCACTTGACAAAAGAAACTCAGGACGACTTGCAGGACTGCTTCAGAAATATATGAAACAGGGACAGTATATTGTAATCACACACAACGACGAAATAATCACAAACGCATCAACACTTTATGGAATTTCAATGCACGATGGCATTAGTAAAATTATTTCTCTTAAGATTTAACTTTATATTTCTCAACATATTCTTTTCTTTTAATTTCATAAAGTT
>CAZRAT010000012.1:4742-20804 GCA_964598185.1 Candidatus Woesearchaeota archaeon
AAATAATTCTTTTAAATCATTTCTTTGTATTAAGTCTGTTAATTGTTCTGTCATTTTCTATATTTGATTCTAAAAAAAGAAAAAGGAGAAAGTAAATAAAATAAAAAAAAATTAAAAATTAATTTAGTAGTAACTTTCTCCGAATTCGTCTGTTTTTTCAGGTTTCTTTGTAATTAAAACAATTAAAACAACTAACAATACTAAAAATACTATTGCTAAAATAACTGTTAAAATAACAACTGAGTTTGATACAGAATCTGATTCTATTTTGCTGTCAAAAGTAACTGTGCTAACAAGTTCACCATTAATTGTGAACACATTAACTTTAGCTCCACTTTCAGGTGAAACTTTAATTACTTTACTTGAACCAGCAGCCACAAAAACAACACTTTCACTAACACTAGCAGACTCAGGGATAATTTTGTAACCAGCTACTTTATTAGTAGGGTTTACAATCCACAAGTCATTACCAGAAGCGAAAACATTTGTTTCAAAATCATTTTCTATAACAATCTGCTTAACTTTTGAAAAAGTTACATCATCGTTTGTAACTGTTACTTCAAGTGTGTAGATTCCAGATTCAACTTCAAAAGGTATCTTCAAAAAGATTCTACCATTTGTAGTGTCGTCATCATCTTCATTTGGAGTTCCCCAAGCATTACATATTGCATCACTTAAACAATCGCCTTCTTTTAAAGGAACTAAATCCCCAAGGTAAGAAGTTTTCTCAATGCCTAATTCAGATATGCTTGCAGTTATATACAAATCATCTAAGTCATTGTAACCAACATTCTTAATAACAAAATCAACAGGGATATTCTCTCCTGCTTCAATATTACTAGTTGTTGAGATAGACTTAACAACAGGGTTGTATGAAGGTCTTTGAACTCTCAAAACAATATCCTCAATCTCTGATTTGAATTCTCCATTCCAGATTTTCAAGTTAAGAGTTAAGTCATCACTCAAAGATTCTTTAAGTTCAAAAGGAACTGTAAGTTTCAAAGTCTTTGTATATGTCTTACCATCTTCAACTTCAAAAGAGTCTGTTCGTGCATCAACATCAAGCTTGTTGCCTTCAATCTCTGCTTTAACTCTAACATCAGTTGCATTTACTTGCGAATCAAAGAACACTTGAACAACAATTGAATCTCCAGCAATAACACTTATTTCAGTATTATTCTCAATCAAAATACCGTTAATCTTTACAGATTCAGCAGTTGTTAAGTCACCAGTAACAGCACCAACAGTGTATGAACTTATTGTAGCTATCAAAAATAAAGCAATTGCAGTTGCCAAAAAAGAAACCATAAGGTTTTTTTTATTCATTTTCATTTCCATTTTTAATTGTAAGAAAACTTTGTTTTCTTGAATTTACTTAATAGAAACACTTTATAAACTTTATGATGACGACAGAAAGTATTAATCAATAAGTTACTAATTGTCTGGGCAGAGAGTGAAAATTTATAATTTAGAGTTAATTTCTAAAAAAAATAAAAAACCCAAGGTTTCCCTCGGGATTTAAAATTATAAATTTAGAAGTTTTATTTTGGTATCTGTTGTTGCAAAATTATTTGCAACAATCACTTGACACTTTGCGTCTTCTGCAGATTGGATAGTTACTTTTGTAACTGTTCCGTCAATTACAATTGTGTGCACAGGTTTGTCGGCTCTCTTTAATGCATTGTTCAAACCTTTAACTGAAACTTTTTTTATCTCATTTAAAGATTCATCCAAAAGAATTGCCTTGTCTGTTCCTTGGTTTTCATCTGAAAGTTTTTTCAATTTTGATTTGTCTTCTTCACTTAAATCAGCTGATTTAACTTGGCCCTCTGTGTTTACATCCCCTTCCACAGAGGGTACACCCTTGGGTGCCCCGACGTTCTGTTTCTCAAAAACTTTCTTATTTTTATAAGAATACTCTTCAACAGAAACCTTCTTCCTTAAGTTCATTAAAATTTCTTTGCCTGTTAATTCTTCAACTTCCTTTCCATCAGGAGCAACTACAATGTATTTCACATTAGCATTCTCAACAACATTCTGGATAATTAAGTTTCCTCCTCTATCTCCGTCAACAAACAAAGTAACGTCTTTTTCTCTACTTAATTTTCTTATTGACTCTGGAAGTTTTGTCCCGTTCATCGCTATTACATTATTAACTCCATTCTTCATCAAGTTAAGAACATCTGCCCTTCCTTCAACAACAATTACTTCTTTTCTATAAAGGTCTCCGCACGGAAGTTTTTCATCCCCATATTCTTTAATTCCTGCCATCTTTGCAGAATCTTTTATTTCATTAGAAATTTCTCGTGAATCTGTTGAACCCTCAATTCCTTGCATAAGTTTCTTAGCCCGCTCAAGAATATAATCTCTCTTGCTTCCTCTAACATCTTCAATTCTTTCAACTTCTATTTGAGAATCGCTCGGCCCAATTCTTTCTATGGTCTCAATTGCAGCAGCAATCAAAGTTGTTTCTGATTGGTCCAAGGCAGTAGGAACTTTAATAGCACCCATTGTTCTCTTGCCTTCTCTTTTCAAATCAACTTCAATTCGCCCTATTTTCCCTTCTTTTTGAAGTTCTCGCATTTCTAATTCAGAACCAAGTAAACCCTCTGTTTGCCCGAATATAGCTCCGATTACATCAGGTTTTTCTAACGCACCTTCTGCTTCAAAATTCGCATGTATCATATATTTTATCGATACTGGACTTATTTTAGCCATCTTTTATTTCCTGTAAAAGTGGCTAATGAAAATTTTATATTTACTTTTGCCATTATTTTTTTCTCTGTTATTTAATTCCATAAAATCTTATGGTTTAGTTCGAAACTGAAATTTCGGACTAATGAGGAAATCGAAGATTTCCACTTTTGTTTAGAAAAATATCTAACTACTTCATTTCAAATAGCCAAATGCTAAAAAGTGAATGTGAGGTGAATAATAATCTTGAAATATTCTTCTAATAAAAATTATTGTTGAAAAGGGTTTTTAAAAGTTTCTAAAGAATTATTTCTTTTTTGTAATTTCAGTACACATTCCAGCAGCCACAGTTGAACCAGCGTCTCTTACAGCAAATCTGCTCATAAATGGATTATCTTTCTGAGTTTCCAAACAAAGATTTCCTTGTGGCTTAAGTCTAACTTTTGCAGAATCTCCGTTTTTCAAGAAATCAGGATTTTCTTTTATTGTCTCACCTGTTCTTGGGTCAATCTGCGCAATTAATTCAATAAATTGACAAGGAACTTGAGCAGTGTGTATGTGGAATACAGGCGTGTATCCTTTTGCTAAAACACTTGGGTGATTAATAACTGTGATTGTTGCAATAAATTCTTCAACAACAGGAACTGATTGAGCAGCGTCGCAAATAACATCTCCTCTTGCAATATCTTTTTTTCCAACTCCTCGAATATTAACCCCAACATTATCTCCTGCATCTGCTTGAGACAATGTTTCGTGGTGCATTTCAATTGTCTTTAATTCCCCTTCAATTCCTGTTCCGGTTCTACCAGGAAGAACTTTAACTTTCATTCCTTGTTTCATAATTCCAGTTTCAATTTTTCCAACAGGAACAGTTCCAATACCTGTAATTTCATAAACATCTTGAACAGGCATTCTCATTGGAAGGTTCTTTGGTGAGTCTGGTTCAGGGAACAAATCAAATTGCTCCAAAATTGTAGGTCCTTTGTACCAAGGCATCTTTTCAGATTTCTTAACAATATTATCTCCTTGTAATCCAGAACACGCAATAAAAGTTGTTGTTTCTGCATTAATTCCAACACCTTGTAAAAGTTTCCCAACGTCTTCTTTAACTTTATTGAAAGTTTCTTCTTTATATTCAATTGCATCCATTTTGTTAACTGCAACAGAGATATTCTTAACACCCATGGTTCTCAATAACCATAAGTGCTCTGTTGTTTGTGGTTGAACTCCAGAAGGTGCAGCAATAACCAAGAAAGCAGCGTCTGCTTGCGAAGCACCAGTAATCATGTTCTTGACAAAGTCCCTGTGACCAGGCGCGTCAATGATTGTGATTTGCCATTTTTGGGTCATTAATTTCTTATATGATAAGTCAATTGTAACTCCTCTTTCTCTTTCTTCTTTAATATTATCCATAATGTAAGCAAACTCAAAACCAGCTTTACCATGTTTTTCAGCTTCGTCTCTAAGTTTTTTCATTTCTTGCTCAGAAACAAGCCCGCCATCAAACATTGTTCGTCCAACTATAGTTGATTTTCCAGCGTCGACATGCCCGACAAAAACAACATTCATGTTTGGTTTTTCTTTAGCCATTTTGATTTTTTGTTAAATGGGTAGTGGTAATCTTTCAATTTCCTCTTGCCATAGTTAGTTAATAAAAAAAAGGTTTAAAAATCTTTCGTTAAAGTTTTTACGTTGAGCACCAGACAGAGGTGAGGCATAGAAATCTTTCGTTAGAAAGATTTTAGCTAAAGGCAAAATTAAAGCTGTATAAAGTTTTTGGTAAAAAATTTATCTAACAATATTGTTCTTGATTAATGCTGTGTTTTAAAAAAATAAACGCTTGCAATTGCAAGTAATATACTAAAAAATAAAAAGAAATAAACTTTTATTGGAGTTGGTGATAGAAAAGACATTGGAGAAGAATAACTAGCATAAAGAAAAGATGTAATTGACAATAAACCTAATATTAAACCAATCACTCTATGTCCCATAAAACTAAAAAATCCCATAATTTTTATCCGAATCATTTATATTTAAAACTTACTGATTTTTCCCTAACCCTTCACACAAAAATAAAGTTTATGTTTTTTGTCTACAAAAAATATCTACAAAGTTAATCTATCTTTGTGTAGAAAAATTTCAAAGAAATTTTTCAGGGTTTCTTTACTGATTCTTACTCAAGCCCTTTCTATTCCTGATCCTCTTTATAATATCTTCTTGTAAATTTGTTGGAACTTTTTCAAATTCTTGTTCTGCCAAAGATGATGTTCCTCTTCCTTCTGTCGCACTTCTTAAATCATTTGACCATCCAATCATTTCTGCAACAGGAATCTTTGCTCTCATTGAAGCCTCTGTTCCTTCTTGTTTTACTTCAATTATTTGTCCTCTTTTTCCTCCAACCAATTTTGTAATTCCTCCTAAAAATTTATCAGGCATTTCAATAACATGAATTTGCAATGGTTCTAAAAGTGCAGAGTTTGCTTTTTCCATGGCGCCTTTAATTGCTTCTCTGACAGCAGGATAAACCTGCGCAGGACCACGGTGAATAGCGTCCTCGTGAAGTCGAATATCCATTAGAGAAACTTTCATTTTTGTGCAAGGTTCACGTGCCAAAGGACCAGCATCAATAACCATTTCAAAAGCATCCAAAACCATTTCAATAACTTCTCCTATATGAACTTCTCCTCTTGTTTCATCCATGAAAATATTCCCTTTGTAAATATCTCGAATATTCCTGATAGCATTACCATCCCATCCTAAATTCGTGAGAACCTGTGAAGAATCCTGGTTCTTTTTTTTAATTCTTCCTTCACTTAACTCCCCGCTTCTTATTGCGTCATAAATATTATCTTCTAATGGTTCAACTATCATATAGAAACTATTGTGCTTGTTAGGGCTTCTTCCTTCAACACTTGGTGATTCTTTTCCAACAGTTTCCCTATAAACAATAATCGGCGCAGAAGTCTGCACATCCAAACCTTTCTCACTTTTAATTCTGTTCTCAATAATTTCCAAATGCAACTCACCCATACCAGACATAAGGCTTTCACCAGTTTGCTCATTAATTTCTATTTTAATCGACGGGTCTTCTTTACCAACTTGCTTTAAAACTTCAACCAGCTTCGGCAAATCTGCTGCTTTTTTAGGTTCAATAGATTTTGTAACAACAGGGTCAAACAAATGCTTAATCGCTTCAAAAGATTCCATCTCTTCTTTACTAACTGTCTCACCAGTAAAAACATCTTTTAGTCCAACAACTCCAACAATATTTCCTGCACTAACCTCGCCTACAATAATTCTTTGTGCTCCTTTGTAAACAGAAACTTGTTGAATTCTGACTTTTCTCTTCGCTAAGTTCATGTAAAGTTCATCGCCTTGTTTGATTGTTCCTGAAAATAATCTTCCGCACGCAACTTCTCCTGCGTGTTTATCGACGACAATTTTTATTGGAACAAAAGCAGGGTCGCCTTTTGGGTCACAATTTATCAATGATTTTCCAATTTCAGAATCAGTTTCCCCATGCCAGATTTTCGGAATCCTATATTTCTGAGCATCAACAGGATTTGGGTGGTGCTTAACACACATCTCTAAAACAACTTGGTGTAACGGAGCTTTCTTAGCCAATTCCTTTTGATTTTCATTTTCATAAGAATCAATAACATCTTTGAAAGTTATTCCATTCTCTTTCATATACGGAAAACTCAAAGCCCAATTATGAAACGCAGAACCAAATGCAACACTCCCCTCGCCAACACCAACTTTCCATTTTTCCTTGTAACCTTCAGGCGCAATATTTTCAATCAACTCATTAATATGGTCAATAATTTTAATAAATTTCTTTTCCATTTCCTGCGGAGTCAGTTTAACTTCCTTAATCAACCTGTCAACTTTGTTAATAAATAAAACAGGTTTAACCAATTCTTTTAATGCTTGTCTCAAAACAGTTTCTGTCTGAGGCATTATCCCTTCAACAGCACAGCATAAAACAACAGCACCATCAACCGCCCTCATTGCACGTGTAACATCCCCTCCAAAATCAACATGCCCAGGAGTATCAATTAAATTAATCAAGTAGTCCTCTCCATCAACATTATGAATCATGCTCACCGATGCTGAATCAATTGTTATTCCTCTTTCTGATTCATCAACATGAAAATCCAAAGCCCTTTGCTTTCCTGCAGTTTCTGTAGATAACATCCCAGCACCAGCCAAAAGATTATCCGAAAAAGTCGTCTTGCCATGGTCAATGTGCGCAGCAATTGCTATGTTCCGAATTTTATCTTGCTGTTTCATTAAATCTTTAATTTCTGCCATTTCGTATTTTCCATTAATTTAATCTCGAAAGGGTTCTTGTGCCCTTTGGGTACCATGTTAATATAAATTAATTGAGAAATTGGTTTATAAAATTATTCATTAAGAATTTTAAAACTACCTTGCAGAGTCGGCTTGTGCTTCTGCTTCTCTTTTTTTCTTAATTGCAAAACTTTCCTGATTATCTTCTGAAGCCATAACAATTTCATCTGCTAATCCTTGTGTAATTGTCTTTTTTTTATTAAAAGCCTTATCTGAAGCCCCATGAACAATATGTTTCAAAGCCAAGTTAACTCTTCGCAACGGAGAAACATCAATTGCCTGCGGATATCTTGCGCCCCCGTATTCAATCGCAGTAATCTCATCTCTTGGAGCAGAATTTTCAATAGCCTTCACAAAAACCCCAATAGGATTCTTCCCTGTCTTTTTCTCAACCAACTTAAACGCATTTAAAACTATTTTCATGTTCTTAGAATATTTTCCTGTCGAACGCCCTAAAATAATCTTGTGTTTCTTCCCTCTATGTCCTGCAACAGAAAGTTTATTCATTAATCTCTCAACAATATTTGTTTTTGTCTGCCCAAATTTTTGAACATTTCGTCCTTGTGATTTCAAAATTAATTTTGGTTGAAGATTAATTACAGACCTCAAACCCTCGTCTTCAACTTTTATTTCACTAATATCATACAAATCAAAAATTTTAAATTGAGGTAATTGTGTTTCTGTCATTTTGTTTTTGGTTCACAAATATATTTTCTTTGTTTTCCTCTTTCTTTTATTAGTCTTAAATTCTGTTCATAATTTTTAAGAAAAGAGGTACTTCCGCAATTTTCTATATCTCCAATTACAACTTTAGGCATGATTTCTTCCCCTTCTCCTAATATTCTTAAATATCCTATTTCTTCGTCAAATTTTCCTGTTTCAAAAGACATTTTATCTCCTACCCTTCTCAATCTTTCCACTAACAAGTCTTGCTAATGGCTGATCATTTACTTTAATAACTTGAAAACGAATTCCACGAATATCTCCTTTTGCTCTTCCCTGTTTCCCACCAATTCTTTCAATTATAACTTCGTCATGCTCGTCAATAAATTTCTGCGCAAGGTTTCCAGGAATAAAAGCTCCAACTGTTTTTCCATTTTTAGTAAGCTGAACCTTGCAACATTTTCTCATCGCTGAATTTGGCTGAGCCGCTTCCTTTTGAAACTTAGAAAGCACAAGCCCTTTTGCTTGACTCGCACCTTTTAGTGGGTCTGATTTAGAAAAAAGATTTAGAGTTCTAACTTTATACTTTCTATCTTTCCACCGAAATTTTGTCCGATTCTTTATTTCTTTCTTTGCACTTTTTAATCCCATATTATATTGTTGAAAGAATTAGTTTAAAAAGTTTCTGTAAAGAATATTCAGACAATCCTAAACTCTTTACTAAAAAAATCCTTTACTATTCCCTGCATCTCAATCATTCTCCTTTTATTTCTTCCAATCAACGCCGCCTTGCTATGACTGCCTGCTGTAAGAATTATTTCATTATCTGTAACTTCTAAATCATTGAACTTCACAGGATTAACAATCGCTTCAATAAATTTCTTAGCATCTTGAATTCCCCTCGGATTCGGAACAACCTTAATTCTTTTTCTAAGAATCTCGCTCATCTTTTTTATATTCTGTCCCCCTTCACCAACAGCCTGAGAAACAAACCTCCTAGGAACACAAAAAACAATCGCTTCATTATACTTAAAACAAAATCGCGTACTAACCCGTGTAATTTTATTAAAGAGATTCAGATATCTCATGTCCTGCATATTAATTGTTCTCACCATTTTAGATATTTTTTTTAGAAGGAGTCAATTTATAAATCTATTGTAATGGAAATTATTTTATTTCTCTTAAATTTTTTATAAAATCATCTGCTTCTTTTTTATTTCTTTACTAGAACCCTCATAAATCTTTTTAATTAATTTCTTAAGAAAAAATTTTATAAATATTTAGTTTTAAATTATTACTTATTAGTCTGCTCAACAATTTCTGACTTAGCTGTTTTTTTATCTATTTCTTCTTTCTTCAAAGCCCCAACTATTTTTACAAGAAGTCCTGGTAATCCTGTACCAATTGGAACTGGTTGATTAAGAATTATGTTTTCAACAACTCCAGATAGATTATCTTTCCCGCCTTTGATTGACGCGTTCACAAACTGTTTGACAGGCATTTCAAAAGTTGCCCTTGCCAGTATCGACGATTTTTGAGCAATTATTCCCATTCTCGTGACCCCTTTTACTCTCCCTGTATGAGTCATAGCGTCGGCAACAAATTTAAGGTGCCTACCATCAATGTCTAATCCTTGTTCATTAAGAACTTTGTAAACTTCATTAATTATTAATTGCCTAGAAACTTCAATACCAAATATATCTGCAACTTCATATAAGTCATTCGAAATCGTCCTCGCTTTGTCAACTTCTTTTAACTTAAGTATTTCTTCTAAATTAGTTCCCAATGTCATAACCATATAATCTTTTTCCCTTTTCACAACCAAAATCTGCTCAACACCTTTTACCCCTGAAATAATTGTCTGCTTAAGTTTTTCCTTAAGTTTGTAAATTTCCTTAAAATTCATTTCAGACGCATTTAAAATTATTGAGTCTGTTTTTTCTTTTGCATCAAATCCTAAATCATTAAGTCTTTCAACAACTGTTTTAGCAGAAATATGAGTTTGCTTAAGTCCTTTCTTATCAATCTTGATTTCAATTTTCTTGTCGCTAAAATTCAAATTTATTTCAGAAGTTATTTCTTTCAAAGTTACTTCTTTAATTTTCTCTGCAAAAATTTTCGCATCTTTTTCATTGTTATATTGTTTCTCTAAATAAATTTCCATTTTTGGAGAAGAAGGTTTTTTTCTTGCATCAAAAACTTCAATTATTCTTGGAAGGCCAGAGGTAACTTGCATTTCTGAAACACCTGCAAAATGAAAAGTCCTAAGAATCATTTGAGTTGAAGGTTCACCAATAGACTGTGCAGTTACAATTCCAATTGCTTCACCTGATTCAAGTTTTCCACCAGTATGAAGTTTAGAAACATCCAGCCCATCTCCACCATACTTAAATTGTATAATGCTGTTATTACTATCTCTTATAGTTCCATCATATTCTACTTTTAAATCTTGGAGCGCATTGGATAATCTTCTATACAAGTAACCTGACTTTGGTGTTCTTAATGCAGTATCCATAAGCGAGTCTCTTCCTGTCATAGCCCCAAAGAAAAACTCGTCTGGTCTAAAACCTTTTATGAATGAGTTAGCAACAAAACCTCTTGCCCTCGGCGATAAGTCACATTTTTTAAAGAAAGATAATGTTCTTTGGGTATAACCAAAATCAATTCTTTTACCACTTAAAACATTCTGTCCAAAACAACAAGCCATTTGTGTGATATTAAGAATATTTCCTCCTCCCCCAGAAAGAATCATATGGTTAACTGGATTAGTTTCAGGAAAATTTTTCTTCACGATTTCACCAATCTTTGTCCTTGCCTCATTCAAAATTTGAAGAATCTTTATTTCCCTTGTCTCTTCTTTTGTCTTACCAGGAATTGCATCAAGAGTCTCTTTATTATAAGATTCAATTATTTCTTCGGTTTTCTTTTCAGCTTTTTTAATTAATTCATTTCCTAATTCAATAACACTTTTATCTAAATCAAAATCTTCAACAGAAACAGTTATACCTCTGTCAGATAAATAATTTATACCTAAACTAAAAACATTCTTTATTATTTCAAAAGTTTTCTCTCTTCCAATTACCTTATCCAACTCTTTAATTAATTCTCCATTTCCTTCTCCAAAAAGAGTCTTGTCTATTTTGCCTTTTATTATTTTACCGTCCTTAATTTCTATTGAGTTATTTGAAAAATTAATTTTGGGTAATAATTCAGAAAATAATTCTAATCCTGAAATAGATTTCTTTGAAACATAAGCATTAATTCCTGATTTGCAAAGTAGCTGGTTTGCATAATCTTTTGAAAAGGTTGCTTTTCCAAATAAATAATTTCCAGTAATTGCATCTTTTACACATCCAATAAGTGCAGAGTTATTTTTTGGAGACATTAAATTTTTTTTAACATCAAGAAGTATTTTTGCTTCTGCTCTTGCTTCTTCTGTTTGTGGAGAGTGGATGTTCATTTCATCACCGTCGAAGTCAGCATTATAAGGTGCTGCAGCAGCAGGGTGTAATCTAAAAGTTCTTCCAGGAAGAACCCTAACAAAATGAGCCATTAAACTTCCTCTGTGAAGACTTGGATGTCTGTTGAACAAAACAACATCCCCATCCTGTAAATGCCGCTCAACTTTATAACCTGGAGCAAGCTCATTTATTATTTCTTCTTTAAGTTCTAAAGCAATTTTTTTTCTTTTACCATCAGGCCTTATAATATAATTTGCTCCGGGATAGTTTTCTGCTCTTTCAATTAGTTCTTTTAATTTTTTAATATTTAAATCAGTAACAGTTTCAGAAACAGTAACTACTTTAGCAATTTCATAAGGTATTCCTACTTCATTAATTTCCATTAAAGGGTCTGGAGAAATAACTGTCCTACCAGAGTAATTAACTCTTTTTCCAGCAAGATTTTTTCTGATTCTTCCTTCTTTTCCTTTAATTCTTTCTTCAATTGTTTTCAATGGTTGTCCACTTCTGTGTCGTGCAGGAGGAATCCTTGTAACAGTATTATCAAAAAATGTTGTAATGTGAAATTGCAATAAATCCCATAAATCTTCAATAATAACTTCTGGGGCTCCGGCGTTTAAATTTTCCCAAAGTCTTTGATTAGCTCTGATAATATCTGAAAGTTTGTGAGTCAAATCATCTTCGCTTCTTTCTCCTGATTCCAAAATAATACTTGGTCTCACGGTTACAGGAGGAACCAACAGCGACATTAAAATGGCCCATTCTGGTCTGCTTGTTTTAGGATTAATTCCAATTTTCTCAAGTTCTTCATCTTTAATATTAACAAGCATCTCTCTGATTTCTGTAGGGAACAATCTTATCTTCCCAATGTAAAAACTCGTCGGCTTGTCTAATTTAATCCTTTCATTAGCAACACCGCAGTGAGGACATTTTTTTGCGTCCTTTGCTTTTTTTGCTCTTTCAGTAGGAGAATATTTTTCAAGATCCTTATCTGCAAGAGTTAACTTCCCACATTCATTACAAAAACACCTCATTCCTAATTCAATCAAGGGAATGTATTTTAAATGCATTATCGGTCTTGCTAAATCAATGCTACCTGAATGTCCAAGGCATTCTTTGATTCTTCCACCGCAAGTTCTACATCTAACTCCAGGGTCAATAGCACCAAGTCTCAGGTCCATCAATCCGCCGTCAACAGGATAGCCATCTATATTATACAACTCAGGCGTAACTATCTTTGCAACTGAAATTTTCTTAATCTGCTTTGGACTAAGAAGAGAAAATCTTATGGACTTGATTTGTTTTTTTATTATCATTTATTCGTATTTGTTTTTTAATTCAAAACTTGTGTGAATATGCAATCCTTGCAATTCTTCAAGTAATAATTTAAATGCATATGAAACTTCAATAGGATCAATAGTCTCGCTGTCGCATATCGGGCAGGTGATTTTGTTTCTTATGTTGTCTTCTATTCCAATGCTTCCGCACTCTGAACATATATGTAATATAACTTTATCTGAATCATATCTTTCTTTCAACAGCAACGACGCTCCGTGTGCAACAAGTGCCTGCTGTTCCATTTCACCCAATCTCAATGCCCCTCCTCTTGATCTTCCTTCAATTGGTTGTCTCGTCAACAAAGCAATCTTTCCTGAAGCCCTTCCATGAATTCTGTTCGCAACCATATATTTTAATTTTAAATAATACAAACTTCCAACAAATATTTTTGCTTTCATTCTTTGTCCAGTAACCCCATTATACATTGTCTCTTTACCATCATATCTAAATCCTAATTTATTCATTTGTGCTTCAAGGTCTTTTTTACCAACACTTGAAAAAGAAGTCCCGTCGATAACCTTTCCTTTTAAACACCCAACTTTGCCAGCAAGTAACTCTAATAAATAACCAACAGTCATTCTGCTAGGAAGTCCGTGGGGATTGAATAGAACGTCTGGTCTAATTCCTTTAGAAGTAAAAGGAACATCCTCTTCAGGAATTATTCTTCCAATAACCCCTTTCTGTCCGTGGGCTGTAGCATATTTGTCCCCAAGTTCAGGAATTCTTTGGTCCCTAGTTTTAATTTGAACGATTTTATTGCTCTCACGATCTTCTGTTATAAATACTGCATCAACAATTCCTTTTTCTTCTTGCCTTAATGCAACACTTGATTCCTTTTTTGTCTTTACTGAAATTTCTCTTGCTTCAGATAAAAATTTTGGAGGAGATGTTTTACCAATTAATACTTCTCCTTTGGAAACCTCTGCTTCAGGATAGATAATTCCATCTTCGTCTAAAAATTCATAACTTGATTCCATTCTATATCCGGTTGTGTCTTTTTCTGGAATCACAATTTCGTCTTTTAATCCTCCTGCATAATTCATCTCAATTGCAGAATAAGGTCTAAAATAAAAACTTCTTCCAACTCCTCTGTCTAGGCTTCCTTGATTGAAAACTAATGCGTCTTCCATATTGTATCCTTCATAAGTCATAATCGCAACAACTAAGTTTTGCCCTGCAGGATACGTGTTCAGTGTATCATAAACAAAACTTCTAACAATTGGTTTTTGAGGATACTGAAGAATACTAACATCTGTGTCAAGTCTACAATGATAATTAGCAGCATACAATCCAAGAGCCTGCTTTTGTGTCTTACTTCCTCTGTTCAGCCTCGAGCTCTGGTCGTGATTTCCATAAGGAACAAGCGAAGTCACAACCCCGAACAAATCAATAGTGTCTATTTCAAGATGAGTGTGTTCAGCAGTTACTTCTTCTTTATACAATGCAACCAAAGCATTTTCTTCTTCTGACGCGTCGAGATATTCTATAATTCCTTTTTTTATCAACCCTTCCCAAGTCAATTCTCTTTGTTCTAATTGAATTAAATGTTCGTTAGTCAATTTTGGAGAACCATCCTTAATAATTATTAAAGGCCTTAATACTCTCCCTCTTTCGGTTGAAATTAAAATTGCTTGAAATTCAGAATAGTCTCTAATATTCATCTGCTCTGGAAGTTCACCATCCCTTCTTCTTTCTCTTATCCTGTCAACAAATTCTTTTGGTTCTTTCACAACACCAATAAATTGCCCGTTAAAGAAAACATCTTTTCCTTCTGCGCCAGTTATTTCCAATCCTTCTTGTTCCAATTCTTTCAGGAATTTATTCTGGTCAAATTTAACTTCTGTGGAAATTCTACTAAGGATTGCAAGATTCTTTCTCAAACCAATTTCTGTTCCTTCAGGAGTTTCTATTGGACAAAATCTTCCATAATGCGTCGGGTGAAGTGTTCTTGCCATGAAGTTCTCTTGATCTGAAGCTAACATACTTGAAACTCTTTGCAATTGAGAAATTGTATCAAGATAATTTGTTTTCTGCATATTTTGCGTGACCCCGCTTCTCTCTCCTGTCCAACTTCCTGTAGCAATTGCAGATTCAACTCTATGAGAAAAAAATGTAGACTTTGCAATTATTTTAATTGAAAAAACCTTTTTTCTTTTAGAGGATTTTTGTAATGAGTATTGGATGTCTCTGATTAAAATCCCTAAATTAACTCTAAATAACATTGATAATAAATCTCCTGAAAGTCTGACCCTTTTGTTTGCATAATGGTCTTTGTCTGTTCTTAATTCTGGATTTTCCTTCGCAATTATAAATTGTTTTATCATCTTGCATAAAGTTACAGCTTTTTTTAATCTGTCTTCTTTTTTTTGGCCAATATGCGGAAACAAGTAAGAATCAATTCTCTGTTTTACTCTATCAAGAATTTCTTTTTTTGTTCCTTGTAAATTTGTTTGCTCTGCAATATACATCATTGCATCTTCTTTAGTCGCCAAGTTCACAAATTCATAAAGATTAACAATAACGCTGTCTGTCTCTTTTCCAATATACTTTGCAATGTCTTCTTCTTTTGTCATGCCTAATGCTTTCAAAATTACTACTGCTGGCATGTCCTTAAATCTACTAAAAGAAACATTAACTATTCCTTCTTTGTCTTCTGAAATTGTTATAGGTATTCTGTAAGTTCCTCTCAATGAAAACAACCTTAATGTTAAATTACCTTTACGATCGTTCTCGATAAACGGCTGGTTTTCTGCAAGGTCTTCTGCCATAACCATAACTCTTTCATTACCATTAATTATAAAATAACCTCCAGTGTCAAGAGGGTCGTTGTAGTTTTCAATTAATTGTTCTTTTGACATTCCATGAGTATTGCACACTTTACTTTTTACCATAATAGGAATTCTTCCAATTTCCACAACTTCTGAATCAACTTGGTTGTCTTTCTTAACTGTTATTTCAAGAGTGATTGGAGCAGAATAAGTAAGGTTTCTTAACCTTGCTTCATAAGGTAAAACAAGCGAAGAACTTCCATCAGCTTCGATAACTTTTGGTTTTCCAATATTAATTTTTCCTAAATTTATTTCAAAATCTTCATTGTTGATGTTTTCTGAAATTTCATTTACAATTTCTTGCATTCGGCTTTCAATAAAATTATTAAAAGAAGTAATATTTGATTCAACCAAAGAATGGTTTTCTAAATATCTCTTTACAATCAAGTGGTTATTTTTTTGTTCTATCATACAACAACCCTAAAGAAATCCCCTTCTTTTCTTTTTATTTTAATTATATCCCCAATAGCGCAATCTTCTGGGAGCACAGGGTCGGTAGAAAGAATTTTTGGTAGTTGTGCCTTAGAAACATTTAAATTTAACAATAATTGCTCGGACTCTTTTTCAGTTAATTTAGAATGTTTTGGTTGGAGTATGTGCATAGTGGGGGTACATAGTTACCAAGTAACTTTAATGACTTTATAATAATAAAAAAATAGAAAAATTGGTTTAAAAATCTTTCCTTTTGGGAAAGTTTTTACGTTGAGCACAATATAACCGTGAGG
>CAZRAT010000013.1:0-3399 GCA_964598185.1 Candidatus Woesearchaeota archaeon
AAAATCATCCGGCAACCCAAAAGGATCACCGGGGAGTATCACACTCTTTTCAATCTTTTTTTCTTTATAAACTTTTTCTTTTATCATCTCAAACCTCCTAAACCATCCAACGGCTTAACATAAACCGGCAACGCAAAAACACTGCTAACTAAAAACATTCCCATAATCAAAATTAAGAAATTTTTATTCATTTTCCGCCCCTTTTATTTTACAATTAACAAAATCTATCGCGCCGAGAGTGGGAATCGAGGCATTGTAAATGTCATCCCTTGGGAAACCCACGCACCCCGAAGGGTATCGGGTATCAACCGATTGTGTTAACCATTCTACCATCTCGGCACGACAATTAATTAATTCTACCGAAACATTTAAATATTTCGTATTGATAAAATAATCATAATCGGGTATCAATCTATTGGGTTCCATTCTGTTTATGCCATTTAGTGCATTCGAACCCTCTTTCTTTTTTTTAAAAAAGTCTAAATAGTTATTATTTTTATTAAGTTTGACTAAGACTTTATGCTTTACCGTTAATGCTACATTTGTAGCATTTTCTTTCTTTTTTGAAACATTTATACATTTCCCTTCACCAAAGTATTTACTTAATTTAGATAAAAAACCAACACCAACTAAAAACAAATCAACAAATTTATTTTTAGAAATTCCCACACCTTTTTTATTTATAATTTTTAAATTACCCATTTCCTCTTTTCCATTTACAAATATAATTTTTACACGATTAACCATGCTCCTCTCCTCAATAAAAATTTATTTGTAAAAATAATTAGAATTATAACTATTTAAATATTATCCATCCAAAGCACAATTAAATAATTTTATAAACATATATTCATTTTTAAAACAAGGTGTTATATGTCTTTTAATAAATCAAAAAGAGCGATGTCCGAGATTATTACAACCTTAATTATAATCGCATTAACATTAGTTGCCGTAGGGATTTCATGGGTTGTGATTAAAGGGGTTATTGGTGAAGGAACAGACAGAATCGCAAAAGAACAATTATCAATTTTTTCTAGAATGGACCTTGAAATAAAAACAGCACAAGTTAACAAAGATACAGAAAAACTTACTGTTCAAATTAAAAGAAACCGAGGAGGAGGAAACCTAAGCGGAATCATTTTTGTCGTCGGTAATGACACCTATACCAAATCTGTTAAAAGAGACACTGATTTAAAAGAATTTGAACAAAGAACATTCTCCTTTGATTTGGCTGAATTTAATTTAGATTTAGAATCTGCTGAAAAAGTTTCCATTGCCCCAGTAACAATAGTCAACGGGGAAGAAATAATAGGCGCAATAATGGATACATTCACAATAAAACAAGTTTCCCTTGAAGATCAAATTCCTTCTTGCTCTGAAAATTCAGCATGTGGAACAGATGGTTGGGTTTCTGGAACAGAATATTGTAATGAAGAAGTAGTTTGGAAAAATTGGATAACATATACTTGCGAATCAGGCGGATGCAACAGTCAATCATCCCCTATGCTAAAAGAAGATTGTTCTGCACAAGATAAAATATGTTTTTCAGGAGAATGTATCGTGCAACCTCTTCCTTGCTCTGAAGATTCAGATTGTGGAACAAACGAATGGGTTCCTGGAACAGAATATTGTGAAGGAGACACAATTTGGCAAATTCAAAGAACATATCTTTGCCAATCAAACGCCTGTCTAAGTCAATCTACTCCTATGCTAAAAGAAGATTGTTTAACACAAGGTAAAGTATGTTTTACAGGAGAATGCTTTATTCCATTAGAATGTTATGAGAATAGTGATTGCAGTGTCGGAGAAATGTGCAAGGAGAACACCTGCGTCCCTGAATACACCATCTACTCAGGAACAATTTATTCAATATGGCCAATTGGCGGCGGAGAATACTTTGACGATTTATACCTTCCAAAAGAAAATGTTAATTATATAAATTATTTTGCTGGTTTTACTGGAACCGAATCCCAATGTTTGAAAATAATTGGATATGTCTATCCTGATTCTCCAGAATACAATAGTTATATCAAACTAAACTCTACGAGCGAGATTCAAGCAGGAGACGCTTACCAGATTTGGGAAACATTATGGGGTTGTTATAATTATAATTCTTAAGTGCTTTCTTTTTCTTTTTTCCTTTTCTTAATTATAAATATTATCAAGATAACTATTATTATAAATATAAATATTATCAAAATTACTAAAATTAAAAGAGAAAGTTTCTCTATAAAAAAAGAATCATAACTGCTCGCCCCCCTCTCCCCATAATTCACTCTTGAATAAAAAATATACTCTCCCATTGAAATACTATTCGGAAGTTCAAGAGATAATCTTTCACTAAAAAATTCATCAAGGATAAAACTCCTTTCATCTGAAACAAATATCTTGTCATCAAAATTCTTAACAGCATATTCAAGGTCCACGCTAATATTCTTCAGCTCCCCTAAATTAATAATTCTTACATCTGCCTCAATAATGTCTCCTGGAAGAAGAAATTTTTTTAAAATAGTTGTTTTAATATCAAATAATGGAACCGGCTCCCTTATATTTAAAACAACATTCACAGACTTACGAACATACGGGGAATTGAAATTAATTTTTCCAAGATATACATCATTATCTTTTTCTGATGGAGCATAAACATTAAATTTAATCGTCTCATTTTTATCTTTCTTTAAAATAAAGAATTTTTTTTCCAAAATAATAAATTCTCCAAGATTAGTTAAAGAAATATTTATCAGCAAATCCTGCGTTCCAATATTGGTAACAACTATTTGTTTTTGATAATACTCTCCTTTTTGCATTAAGACATTTATAGAAGAAGGGGCTAAACTAAAATCATAAGAAGTTGTTACTATTGTTCCCCCGCCTCCGCCTCCACCTCCTCCGCCATCATCAACAACAACAGCGGCGGCATCTGCAACACAAACTCCGCTTGTACAAGTGTATCCAGAACTACAAGCACAATCAGCCACACAATTTGAACAATCTTCTGTTGCGCTACAAGTACCATCCCCACAAGAAGGCACACTACAATTTGAAAAATCAAAAGTACAATCACTTGAACAACTTAATGTTCCTATCGCGCCTGAAATTCCCAAAACATTTTCACAAGTTCCTGTTCCTAACTCTGTAAGGTCGCATTGCTCTCCGACTTGTCGTATTCCATCGCCACAAAACTCTCCATAAATACTAAAATTAACACTTCCTGCTGAAGCCTCTACAAAAAAACTAGCAAATATTAAAAAAATAAATATTCCTAAAAAGAAAAATATTTTCTGCTTCCCCTTTTCCATAAAATAACATACCTTTTTGTTTTAAATATCTTTAGGCAACTTTGCAAAAAACAAAAGAGGCAAAGTTGGTTAATGAAAATCTTGCATTTGATTTAGGCAA
>CAZRAT010000013.1:3499-8877 GCA_964598185.1 Candidatus Woesearchaeota archaeon
AAAAAACAAAAGAGGCAAAGTTGGTTAATGAAAATCTTGCATTTGATTTAGGCAACTTTGCAAAAAACAAAAGAGGCAAAGTTGGTTAATGAAAATCTTGCATTTGATTTAGGCAATTTTACAATAACAGAATTAAACAAAGATGACTTCATGAGAATTCAAATAAATTAAATTATTCAAAATTCTCTTTCCAAGATTCTTACACGCGATTTCCGTCGAGTGATGTAAAGAAATCGCTTACCTGACCAGAGAAGGAGATTCCAAAGAACCATGGGTTCTTTTGATTATGGTTATAAATCTTCCAGAATAATTTCCTTGCTTTTCATCAGTAGAAATTATTGTGCTTACACTAACATTTCTGCTTTCTTCAACATCAAGAAAAATCATCTCATCGAACACAAGAAATTTCCCAATATCTCCTTCAACACTAAATTCAACCTTAATAGGAAAACCATAATCATTTTTAATTTTTAAAATCCTCTGGGAACTTGTATTAAATGTAATGGTTCCAAAAGTCAAGACATTTGTATCAACATTAAAACCAGGCACATCACCGACAACCAAAGTAGCATCAAACTCTATTTTCTCAATAACAGAAACAGATTTTAAATATATTGTAAAAATAAACAAACATAAACTTAAAACAAAAATAAAAAAAACAAAAAGATAAAGTTTATTTTCTCTTTTCATTTTGCCCTAGAATTCCGTACAGAAGAATACCCTCGGCGTCGGGGAAAATACTTTTTAATTATAATCCAAAGGACTACCAATAATAAAATTGCGCCAGCACTAATTAATAAAATCATTTGAAAATTATTTTCCCCTTTAACAAATTCAATTTTAACTAATTCGCTTGAACTTTTCCCAACATCTTTTCCATAATAAATAAAAGTAATATTCGCGTCGTAAAATCCTTTTGTGAAATTACTTGTATCAAAAAATCCAGTAATTGTTTTTTTCTCCCAAGGTTCTAAACTTGTTGAAGAAGTCTTAAAACTAAACAAATCTACTGAAGAATTAGAAATAAATACTTCTGCATAAGCACCATCTATCTTGTTATTCCATCCACTCTCTATCTCTATATCAAAACTATTAATTCCTCCAATCTCAACTTGTTTTGTATAATTTACAAGATGAATAATTAATTCTCCGATATTAAATCTTGATTCTGACTTTGCCAATCTTCCATAATCTACAATTGCAAGTGCACGATAAACACCAGGATTATAACCCCTAGTATCTAATATTTTTTTTAATTCTATTCTCTCTTGACTTTTTATTTCTCTATTAAAAAAATAAAGTGTTTCAATTGTCTCATCATCAGAAAGAATATCTATTTTAGGACTAACATTCACATCCTCTTCGCCTTGACTTAAAATTTCTAATTTGAAATCAACAGGTTCTCCAAGATTAACATTAGGAGAAGAAAGTAAAATTTCAAGATATTTTCCAGGATAAGGAACATGAATATCAATCACTGCTTGAATAATAACAGACGTCCTTATCATTGTTGTAGCAACTTCCTCTTCTTCTTCACTAATTCTTTCCTTAACCCCAATTAATATTCTGTGCTTTCCTGGCTTTTCTATAAATAAAGGCAAATCAATCATCACTGTAAAAGAACCTCCTCCAACAAGTTTATCCTTATCAAGTGTGACAAATTCAGCAAGGTCTCCAGCAACATAAAGTCCAAACTCTGTATCTGGATTAGTATGAGAAACAAAGTAAGTTACAAGTGTTTCAAGACCAGGTTCAAAATTATATTCAACCTTAGCAGGCCCAACACTAAGCGCAGAACAAATATTTATTAAAAAAATAAAAATTACAAATGCAAAAATAAATTTAATCACTCTCCTTTCCATAGAAATTATATCTAAGATATCTTTTTATATCTTACTAAAATTAAATTGGCGTTGCAATTGCTGTTATCACTGCTCCTTTTATTCCAGGTGAAGCATCCGAAGGAACTCTTAATTGCACATCAATTTTTATTGTGTCAAAAATATTATAAGAACTAAGATTCAAACAAGCATCTTGTGCACTGCCTAACATTATAGTGTAAGAACTCATTTCATTAAAAGAAGGACCACAAGAATTAGTTTCATTATCAGAAACCATTAATTTAAATGAAGGAGTTATAGTGCTCCCACCAATAAATTGAGAAGCAGTTTTAGAAGAAGTCAATGTTACAGAAACATTTGAATTCCCATCATTTTGAAGAACAAGAGCCTGCGAAACCGCTGTCCAATTTCCGTCTGTAACATTTCCAGTATAAGTATCTAATAAAGCCGAAATTTTTCCACTATCAACAGCACCTATGCCCCAACTAACACTCTCTGTTGGAAAAGAGATACTTGCCCGCGCTATAATAGTTACATTCGCTATTCCAGTATCTGTTGCAAAACCAGTAAACTCAACATTATAATAAATTATTAAATTAACTAATGCGAATATAAATGAAACAATCGCGACAACCAATAAAATTAAAATGAATTTACTCCTCCCTTTTTCCATAAAGATTATATCTAAAATATCCTTTTATATCTTACTAATATTAAATAGGCGTTGCAATTGCAGTTATAGTAGCACTTTTTAATTCAGGAGTTGCATCTTCAGGAATTCTTAACAATACATCAATCTTTATTGTATCCAAATCATTATAATAACTAAGATTCAAACAAGCATTTTGTGCAGTACCATTTACTTCTGTAAAATCCGTCATTTCATTATGTGCTGAATCACATGAATCAGTTTCATTATCAGAAACTTTTAATTGAAATAAAGGTGTTACTGCAGTTCCCCCAAGAAAAGTAGTTGCAAGAGTAGAAGTCAATGTTACAGAAATATTTGTATTCCCGTCATTTTGAAGAACAAGTGCCTGCGAAACCGCACTCCAATTTCCACCATCAACAGTTCCATTTGTAACAAGTAAAGCAGAAGTTGGAATTTCATTAACACTTCCAAGCCCCCAATCAATAGTATTTGTTATAAATTCTACACTTGCCTGACTCAGAATTGTTACATTTGCTGTCCCAGTATCTTGTCCAGTCGCAAAACCAGTAAACTCCACCGCATCATCATAATGAATTATTAAATTAACTAATGCAAATGTAACAGCAACAATCGCAACAATCATAAGGATATTATTAATTTTCATTTATTGCTCCTGTATTTTCTGGTGTTTGAATAATCTCAAGATTAAGATTACCAGATTGTTCATCCTCGTAAATTATATCTTCTGAACCATTGTCTGAATTAATATTATTAAGAACCAGAATAGAACCAATTGACAAAACAATTACTAAAATTAAAACCACAATAAAAATTTTTTCTTTATCCATTTTTTCTTTGAAATAAATGGGTAATGATAATCTTTCCCACAGACCTACTTGGTAAATTTTCTTTATTCATAATTTGTCCTCTTTTTTGTTGAATTATCTATTATCTCTTTTAATTAATACATACAATAAGGATTACTTTATAAATCTTTTGCGAATTGAATATATACTTTTTATTATTATTATTATTATTACTTACCTTTTTTCATTCTTTTAATGACGACAAACCAAAAGATATTTGCTAATATTAAAAAGATAACTAAAATAATTAATATATTATTAATATTAAATGTTCCTTTTTCCTTAACAATAACATGTCCTGTTAAACCAATAACTTCAATACTATCATCCGTAATTTTCATTTGTATATTTCTATCTGTTGATTCTTCTCCATATTTCAAAATAATTTTTCCGTCGTAAGTTCCTTCATGAACTCCTGCAGTATCCCAATAAGCGACTAATTCAGATTTGCTTAATGCATTTATATTAGAGGTTGGTGATTTAAAATCCGCCATAATTTCTCCGTCATCATTATAAACAATTATATTCAAATAAATTTCTTTTAAATCATTTGACCATTTGTTTTCAACAAGAGCATCAAACTTGGCAATAGAACCTAATTCAAAATCCCTAATATTTATTTCCAAAATTTCTAAAAACATTTTGCCAACATTAAATTCTTTTTCAACTTCAACCACTTCATTATCATACACTACTGTAACCTTTGCTAAATATTTTCCAGGAGCCACATTAAATTCCCATTCTGCGGTTAATTCTTTTCTTTCAAGGCTCATTAAAGAATCTGTATTTGATTCTATTGTCGCTACTTTTTCATTCAAACTTGTATAAATATCAATAATCGCCTTGGCATTAACAATATCAAGCTTCCCTCGATTAACAATAGGTATAAAGAAAATTTCTTTTCCTTCAGATTCCACAACATTAACTTCTGCTTCTAAATATTTATCTGGATAAGGAACATAAATATGCAACTGAGTAACAACCGAAACCGTCGCTCCGACAAAAGTTCCTTTTTCCTTTATATCTTTTGGCATTTCTAATGCAACAATCTCCACTTCATACAACCCAGGTTTTGCTATAACTTGAGGCAAATCAACAATATAAGTAAACGACTTTGAATCTTCTGAAGACGAAAATTCGGCATATGCTTGATTTAATGTTATGCTCTCTGCTAAATCTCCTTTCACAGTAAATATCACAGACATATCTTTCTTTTCTGAATTAATAATTGAAAACGGAACTTCCTGATGCAAACCTGGTTCAAAATTAATTGTTGTTCTTCCTGGAGTAATACCTATGGCACTAACTAAACTCGTTAAAACAAAAACCATTACAAACAAAATTAATATCTTTTTCATCTTTCGAAAACTTTATATATCAGTTATACCTCCATATTTTATATAGGGAAACGCGACCTGACGAACCTCGTGCTCGCTTGCGAGAATACGATTAGTAGGATAGACGGACGCACTTACCCTGTATTTTTTAGTCAAAAAATTAATCATATTTTCTTAACCTCTCAATATTTAACATTGTATCAAGGACAAGACTAACTTGATATTCAATAGTCCCTTTTCTTAGCTCGCTTTCTTTTTTGATAACTATTTTTTCACCATCAACAATATCAACCATTTTTTTAAAATTAGGATATTCATGATTATCAATAGAAATAAAAATAATACAATTATTATGCTTCTTTAAAAATTCCAAGACATCAAGATAGATTTCCATATTCTGATGTTTTTCTTTTATCTTAAATCTAAGAAAATAAGATTTAACATTTTCTTTAGAAATAGTTTTCCATGCATTTTTTAAATATAATTTTCTATTTTTTGAACTTCTATAATGTCTAAATCTTGAAATTTTTGGTAACAATTCTTTAATCTTTTCTCTTTTAATAATATTATATCCTATCAGATTTTCAGAATAATCTATATAAATATAATAATCAAACTCTTTCAATTTAATTGTTTTTATTTTCATTTTTGGACTCCTTCGACAATTTCACAAAGTAAATTG
>CAZRAT010000013.1:8977-18513 GCA_964598185.1 Candidatus Woesearchaeota archaeon
TAATTGTTTTTATTTTCATTTTTGGACTCCTTCGACAATTTCACAAAGTAAATTGGCAGAGTTCATTTTTGGACTCCTTCGACAATTTCACAAAGTAAATTGGCAGAGTTCATTTTTGGACTCCTTCGACAATTTCACAAAGTAAATTGACAGAGTTCATTTTTGAACTCCCTTGTATGTTGAATTATCTTTTTCAACATCTTCTGATTCTCCTACATCAAGTATTATTTCTGCTGTTAAACCCCTGTTTTCTTTTGTAACATTTAAATCAACATTACCTGAATTATACAACTCATAATTTTCTTCTCTTTCTTTAATCTCCAATGAAACATGTCCTTGAATTGTAAAATTTTTAACCTCGCTCTTTCTCAAATTACTTTTAACTTTCCAATAATATGTTCCTGGAGAAAGAGTAATATCTGAACCTTCATTTAATAAAATAGGATTTGTAAAATCTTCGTCATTGGAAACCTCGATGCTTTCTCCGTTCTCAATTTCAAAAACAAAATTCGGTTCTATAACAGTCATACCACTTAAAGGATAAATTTGATTTGGAGCAGTTGAAAAAAACAAGTAAACCAAAACTCCTGCTATGAAAATTACCTCGGCTATAAAAAATTTCTTTGTTTTATTTTTTTTATTTTCCATTTTATTCTCCTAAACTCGCAATAAAATAAACTGTTGATTCTTTATTTCCTGCTACTTCCTGAGGCGGAACAGTAACATTCAAATCAATTTCAAAAGAATCCATTGAGTCGCTCCAATTTACACTTACTCCCATTATAGTCGGACTTGAAGGAAGATTTGCCCAATCTGTCTGACTTTGGTCCCAATCAAAAGCATCTTCTTCTCCTGATTTATTATCCATTTTATATCTGAAATAATTTGAAGGATTAGAAACACTTGTCCACAGATTAGTTGCATTCGCAGTTATATTAATATAACAATTCCCATCATTTTGCAATAAGAAAGGTGTGGGATTATCGTCAGTTGTCTCATTAGTCTCATCCATTCCCAATGAGCCAAAACTAATTGTATCATTTACCATGCTTATTATTACACTTGATTGGATTTCTATTTTTCTTTGGGTTGCCCATTCTCCGCTTCCCTCGTCGTCGTTCGCCCGCACAGTCCAGTTATAATAATAATTATTATCTGAAAGATATTGTAAATAATTAGTTATTGTGTGGTTTAACTCACTTATGTCTTCAATTAATCTATTATCAACCGAGCACCCAGGATAACATGTTAAATTCAAATCATAAGTTAAGGCGTCATCATCATCGTCGCTGCCTATGTTCCAGCTGAACTCAGGTGTCCTGTCTGTTGTAACATTATCGTCAGCAGGAGCATCCAATGTAACTGTCGGCAAACTATTCAAAATCATCAAAGCAGAAGAATTAACCCAACTACTATAACCTATCCCGTCATAAAATCTTAAACTACATAACCAACTATCTCCTTTTGTGGTGTTTTCTGACTCAAGTATTGCGCCAAAGGTTGTTGAATTTTCATAATCATCATTATAATTAATTGTTAAATTAAGTGTATCATTTTTATACCACATAACTGAAACATTTAATGTATCTCCATCTTCATCAAAAATTATTGCTGAGCAGTTTAAGTCTTCTGTTGTCTTATTTGTTCCGCCAACAGAAACTAAAGATGGTGAAGGATTTGCCGGTATTGTGTTCGAAATTCCCATAAAAAATACTTCTTCATCCCCAAAATAATCAACAAATGCCTCGCTGTCTCCTCCTCCAATTAAAATTGTTTCCTTATCTAAAGAAAATGAAAAACCAGAATTAAAAATAATCAATGAAAACAAAATAAAGATTAGCGAAAAGGTCTTCCCTGTTTTTATCACACTGTGAGATTTTTTTGCCTTCACATTCTTCTTTGCAAATTTGCGCGCACCACTTTCTTTTTTCCCCAAATATTCTGTAACTACTTTCCCCCCAACTTTTTTATTATGCTGAACATAAGGCCCATAAACTTTTCCATTTTTTTTAATATATCTTTCGTATGCCATATTCACTTCTTTATTAAAAAAGATAGTAGTGTAACTATTTAAATATTTACAATAGAATTATTTGCCCTTAGTAAAAATCTTCGTAGAAGATTTTTCGAGGCCTGCTTGCAGGTTCTCGCCTGCATAGCAGGTTCTCGTGCCCGTATGGGTATGCCGGGAGCGTAGCGAAGCAGTATACACCCTCCCCTGGACCTACTTGGTTGGGTGTGCAAGCTCTTTTTTGTTTGTGCGATTTCCATCTCGGAGGCCGAGAGTTTACACGAGCCTCGCTTCAAAACCGAAAGCAAGAGTGAGCTCGAGTTTTGAAGAAATCGCTTACCTGAACAAGAAGGGAAATTCCAGCCCCAAAAGTAGGGGATCCCTTGGTAGGGAAGAACCGCTTAGGTTTTTTTGTTTTTACTAATCCACCGAACCTTCCGTCTTTTCATTTCCTTGTTCTTTCTACATTTCGCAGAACAAAAATGATTAATTGTTCCGTCTTTCATAACCAATGTCAATCCTCTATGAACATCATATTCTTTTCCACAATATACGCATTTCATTTTAACTAAATATTTTTAATAAAGAAGAAGATTCTCCCAAAGGATTTAATTCAAAAGGAATTTTTTTCTCAGATAAAAAACTTCTAACTTTTTCTTCCCCACAATCTTTAATTTCAAAACAAACTTTAGGAACCATTTCTTTTCTATCTAAATATTTTTCTACTTTATCAAAATAATCTTTAACAATAGAATAAAATTTTCCTCTTCCAACTTTCTCTGGATAATTTCTTTCTATTTCTCTTCTCAATTGTTCAAAATATCTTGTCATTTAAGTATAGGATCCTTTATTTACCTTACTTTTGATTCTTCTTGCTTCAATTTCTGTCTCTCTTAACATCAAAATATCCCCAGCTCTCACAGGCCCTTTAACATTTCTTCTCATTGACCTTCCTTCATCTCGCCCTTTCTTAACCAAACACTTAACCTGTGTAACTTCTCCTCTAGAACCTGTCCTTCCAACAATTTCTTCTACAACTGCCGGCACAACTTCTCCTGAAATTTTTTCTATTTTTTTAGAAGATTGTTGTTTTACTTCTTTAGTTTTTTGATTTTTTGCCATTTTAATTAATACCCTCTCTCTCTTCGGCTTATTGTAACAAAAGATTGATTATCAAAAAAAGGCCTAATTTCTTTATCTTTTTCATAATTTCTTTGAAGACAATTACAATTCCCTCCTACACAAGGTCCGACATCTCCATTTCCTTCAAAAAAAATAGTTCTATCTTGTGCAAAAGAACATGCATCACGATTCTCCCTCCCAGTTGCATATTCACAAATATCCTTCCAAGGTCTTTTTGAATATCTTAAAGGTTTTTCTTCAATTCTTAAACTTAATAAAGATTTTTTTGCCATTTTAATTTATTCTAAATCAGCAATTTCTGTTCCAGCATCGCCTGCCTCAATAACAACAACTGAAGACGCTGACACAGGAAGCCCAACTGCAATTCCAAGTTTCTGTTTGCTGTCTGCTTCGACACATTTAATTTCTTTTTCCTTACAAAGAAGTGGCAAGTGCTGAACAATTTCTTTCGGCTCAACATCCCCGGCATAAACTACCAACTTTGCAGTTCCTCGCTCAATAGCCTTGGTAACTTCATTAGTTCCCTTTTCTATCTTGCCTGTTTTCTTAACTTTTTCAATTATTTGATATATATCTGCCATTTCGTATTTTTATTTAGTCGATATCGAAAGGGTTCTCGTGCCCTTTGGGTATCATTTTATCATTCTAATAAATAAGAAGATTAATCCTCTTATCATTGGATAATTAATAAGATTAAAGTTGGTTTATAAAAGTTTTGATTGGTTTTTGGAAATATTAAACAATTAACAAATTCTATTTCCAATTAACTTCCACGTCATCTGTTCGTTCTCTAGGTTTAATATCAATCTTTTCCAAATTCTTTTCTCCGCCATTTTTCCTAAAAATTATTTCTCCTAAATAAGCAATCATTGCTGCATTATCAACAAGCAAACTATTTTCAGGGCAAAAAAATTTCGCGCCCCTTTCCTTGCACATTATTTTGCACATTTCTTGCAACCGAGAATTGCACGCAACACCTCCTCCTAAAAGTAATTCTTTTTTTCCAGTATGTGCCAATGCCCTCTCGGCAGTTTCAACCAGCATTGCAAAAACAGTCTCTTGCAAAGAATAAGCCAAATCATTTAAAGAATATTTTTTAGAGTCAAGTTTTTGTTTCAAGTTTGTCAAAATCCCAGACAACGCAATATCCATTCCTTTTACCTTGTAAGGAAGTTCAATGTAATTTTTCCCTCTCAAAGCTAATTCTTGAATTTTTGGTCCAGCAGGAAAACCAATTCCAGCATACCTCCCAAAAGTATCAATAAAATTCCCCACTCCCAAATCAAGTGTCTCGCCAAAAACCCGATACTTGCCAGAAGCATAAGCAATTATTTGCGTGTTTGCACCAGAAGCATAAAGCATCACAGGGTCACGCGCCTTAGTCAACTTACCAATTTCCAAATGTGCAATACAATGATTAACAGGGACCAAAGGAACACCAAATTTTTTAGAAAGTTCTTTTGCTTTTTTCAAACCAACAAGAAGACAAGGAGCCAAACCAGGACCCTGAGAAAAAGCAACCGCATCAATTTCTGTTTCTTTTATTTTTGCCTGGTTTAAAGAATCTAAATAAATTCCCTCCCAATTTTCCTCGTGGTGCTTCGCCGCTTCAATAGGAATTATCCCTCCTTTTTCAGTCGTATATGTTTTTTTAATATTAGAAAGAATTTTCCCTTCCCTAACAATACCAATTCCAAAAGTATGCGCAGTTGATTCAATTCCTAAAATAGTTACCATAAAAAAAGAACACAAAAAGAATTTATAAAATATATCTTTCTTTAATTTAAACAACCACTTTCTTACAAAATAAATAAATTAAAAAATAAAAATAACAAATAAGACTTATCGTCTTTTCTTTTTCACAACTTTCTTTTTTGCTGGCTTCCTCTTAACGACTTTCTTTTTCACAACTTTTTTCTTAACAACTTTCTTCTTCACAGCTTTTTTCTTTTTACCACCTCTAGCCATCTTAGCCTCGCAAACATTACCTTGTCCATCTACATAATAAAGATGTCCTGGTTTTCTTGTGATAACATTTTTTACAATAATTTTTCCCATTTTTACACCTCCTTTTAAATTATATTATTGTTTCCCGAAGAGAAACAACTTTAATCTTTAAAA
Source organism: Candidatus Woesearchaeota archaeon (assembly GCA_964598185.1). GTDB lineage: Archaea > Nanobdellota > Nanobdellia > Pacearchaeales > GW2011-AR1 > JAGLYK01. The sequence continues at coordinate 14,253 of CAZRAT010000013.1, forward strand.
TAAAAGACTATTTACTATTTAAATCTTTCTAATCCTCGTCGAGAAATTTCAATATCTCATCGTACTTTCTATTGCAAGGAATCTCAACCAATTTTGAAAATTTTCTTTTTGGAAAAATTGAAAAACTCCACGGAAAAACTTTTTTCATTTCTAAAATATTATTATTTTTATTAAGCCAAACAGCGAGGAACTTTGGACAAAAAAATGAATGAATAGAAATTCTCGTCTCTTTTTTAAAATTAAACAAAAGTGCTTTTGCACTTTCCCGTCGAGCAAACATTAAACCTTTTATCATCCAAAATAAATTACATCTCTTCACATCAATTCCAATTTTTCTATTTTTATAATTTAAAGAAATTTTCATTTTCAACCTCTTGTTTATATTTTTTATACATTAAGTTTACATTTTTTTCAGTAACATAATCATGATGTTTAAATCCCCCACCAAAAGTTTTTGGAATATGCATTAATTCATGAATTATTACCTTAAGTTGTTCTTCTTTATCCATTCTATCAAATCTTTCAGACAAAAATTCCAAAGCATAAACTGCTTTAATTCCTAATGCTTTTTGCATTAACTTTCCCAAGGCATGACATCTAGCAATAGTTCCTCTTGAAGAAGTTCCATAACTTCTAAAACACTTTATTCTATTAATGAAAATGTGGGGGAACAAAATTTTAGAAATCTCTTCTGCAATTTCTTGTAAATCTGGAGCAGATTCATATTTCATAGGAAACCAAAAACAAACCTATTTAAATTATTTTGCAAACAAGATTATATGATACAAAAAATAAAAAACAACGTCCAAGCATTTCACTTTAAAAAATTTGGTTCAATAGTTTACCTCATAAACCTAAATAAAAAAAATATCTTAATAGACACAAGCTCGTCTGCAAACAAAAATGAATTACTTAAAAACTTAAAAGAACTAAATATCTCCACTTCAAAAATTAATATAATTATTCTAACCCATAATCATTGGGATCATACAGAAAATTTGGATTTATTTGAAAAAGCTAAAATATACGGAAGTAAAAAAGATTTTTCAAAAGAAAACATAATAGACGTTAAAAAATTAAAAATTCCAGAGTTTAAAGTAATAGAAACCCCGGGACATTCAAAAGGAGGGATTTGCATTTTATATAAGGATATTTTATTTTCAGGAGACACTATTTTTCACAGAGGAACAATTGGAAGAACAGATTTGCCTGGAAGTTCAGAAAAAGAAATGAAACAATCTCTTGAAAAACTTAAAAAAATAAAATATAAAATTCTTTGTCCGGGTCATGGAGAAAAATAATTAGTTCTCTATTTCTATAATCTTATTTCTCGACGTAAAACCTGATTTGATTTTAACTTCTTTTGCCCCTAGTAAACATTTTCCTTGAAAATTTTTCGGGGCCTGCTTGCAGGTTCTCGCCTGCATAGCAGGTTCTCGTGCCCGTATGGGTATGCCGGGAGCATAGTGAGACGGTATACACTCTTGGGTGCTAAAATATTTTGATAAAATCTTAATTAATTTTAAATTAGCTTTCCCATCAACAGGTTTTTCTTTTAACCAAACTTCATATTCAATATCAGAAATCTTTTCAACCTTTTCTTGAGAAGAATTTGGTTTTACTTTAATTTTAATCCTCATCTTCTTCCTCAGAAACTTTATGTAAATCCTTTGCCCTTAGTAAAAATTTTTTCTTAAAATCTTTCGGGGTACCCTTTTGAGGGATAAAAATCTCTTTAATATATTTTTCAATATCCCCAATTTTTTTAAAAGTAAATTTTTGAGAATAACCTTTATTATGGAAAAGACATTCTTCAGTGTTATAAGTCTCACAAATCTTCGGTCTTCTCTGATAAATCTCACAATTATTATTTTTTCCTAAAAATTCACATGGTGTCAAGAATTCAAGATTCCATTCTCCCTCTTCATTAACAAAAACATTCACATTCTTATGACAAACAAACCACTTAACATCTTCAAAATCTTTTCTTGTCTCAGGCGTATCAATCTCAAGCACAACATATTTACAACATTTCCCCTCACATTTTTCGCAATCATTTTTCATCTAAAGAAAAAATAAAAATAGTTTTTAAATCATCGCGTAATAATTTCCAAAGCATCCCTATGTTTAAGAAGATAATCCTTTCCTAAAACCATTTTCGTCTTTGCATTAATTGCTTTAATAAAATTCTTTCCAAAATCAGTATGAAGAAAAAACGCAAAGTCCAAGGCAGTTGAACCCGGCGGAAGTAAAAAACAATCAGGCAAAATATTTCCCTTACTATCTCCTAACTTATTAGCACTACCCGGAAAAATAGCAATATATTTTAACAATTCAAAAACAACCCCATTTAAAATATTCTGAACACCAGTTCCTTCAATAAAAACATCTAAAACATTTTTTTTAATTTTCTCTAAAGCCTGTTTTTGTTTATCTGAAAGTTCCCCAATTATTTCAAAATCTCTTTCTCCTGGAATATATTTTATCAAACCTGCTTTTGTTGCTTCCCTCAACGCTAATTCAGAATCAGCAGAACACGGAACAATATTTAAATCCGGAAAATCCGTTTTCAACTTATCATAATTCTCTTTTCCCCTCGGCAAATCAACTTTATTCGCCGCGATAATCATCGGCTTGCTCTTTTTTCTCAAACCTTCTGCAAAATTATTCAATTGTTTTTCGCTCCATTCACTCGGCTTTTCACTCAAATTCAAATTCCTCAAAACATTTTTCACATCTGCTTCCTTAACTTTCAAACCTGAAAACTGCTTCGCTACAGCCTCGGAAAACTTCTCTTTCTCCATTTCTGTCTTCCGAGAAAAAGCCTTCCAAACTTTCATCAATAAATTATAAAACCATTTATTTAACTCGTCCTCTAAAAAATTAATATCTTCTGCAGGGTTTCTCATTTCTCCTTCAGATAACAATTCTCCTTTTTCATCAGTTAAACCAGAAACATCAACAACATGTATGAACGCGTCTGCCCTGCCCAAGTCATCCAAGAATTGATTTCCTAAACCTTTTCCTTCTGATGCTCCTGGGACCAATCCTGCAACATCCATTAAATCAACTGGCACAAACCTCTGGTGCTCAATGCAAAACCCGTGACTCGGATTGCACTGCGTGTTAAACTCCTTATCAATGCATTCAACTTTCACATAACCCACTCCGTGATTTGCCTTTATTGTTGTAAAAGGGTACGACGCAATCTCAACCTCTGCCAGAGTCGCTGCTTTAAAAAACGTGGATTTTCCGCATGACGGCTTTCCAACAAGACCGATTAACATAAATAAAAAAAGAGAAAAACCTTTATATAGATTATCAAGTTATAATTTATACGAGCCTACACAGATTTGAACTGTGGACCTCTAGACAAATTTTCTTTAGAATATTTGGAAGGTTAATGAGCCTACACAGATTTGAACTGTGGACCTCTGGCTCTCTTAGACGAATCCAAGAGAAAATAACCCTGATGGATTACATTCGTATAAGACCAGCGCTCTGACCAGACTGAGCTATAGGCTCGTATAGTATCAAATAAATGAGATACTATTTAAAATTTATGTAGAAAGCCCCCCTCCGCATTCAAAAGCAAAAGTTTAATGTCTAAGGAATTTTGTTATTAATTTAAAATCAGTGAAGTTTATATAATTTTTGAGAGCTAAATTTATAAATAGTTATTATTATCTTTCCGATTATGATTCCAAATGATTTTCCCAAACAAGTAATTGAATTTCTTCAAATACCCTGCTATCAACCTAATTCTGTATTAATTGACCAACACCATTTTCCTGAAACTGTTCAATATCAGGAAGTACGTAACTACTTTGTATCACATACTATAAAGACAATCCATGATTTCTTTAAGAAACAAGATTCTCCTATTTGGGGGCATAATGGGCATTGTTTTGTCCCAGGTGAAGCACTTAAGAATGCTTATTATCATGGGAGAGGTGGAAATCCACACAGCATTGACTTTGGAACCATAATTACCCCTCTAGGAGTAGCACATTCATTTTTTGATGAGGGATCTTATTTTAGAAATGAAGATGTTAAACAATATTGGGAATCACGAATCTTACATTCAGAAAAACATCATGTTAATTCAGACAGGATTGGATGGGGGCTAGGAACAAAAGCGATATATTCAAATTGTGATCTTATCTATATTGATAACATCCAGGGTGTTCTTTATACTGGAATGCTAAGAAATAATAAATTTTTTTAATTATTATGAATGAAATGATAAACGCCCCCACCG
>CAZRAT010000014.1:0-14953 GCA_964598185.1 Candidatus Woesearchaeota archaeon
TTTTATCCTCGAATCATTTTTTTACCACACTTAGGACATTTCTTATCCATACAAGGACTTCCTCTTACTTGTGGTTCTCTATATCCGCAACTTGGACAAACACACTCTCCTCCAGGTCCCGCAGATACACCACCCATTCTACCTCTACCTCCAACTCCTAATCCCTGTCCTCTCCCAGATCCTAAACCTCTTCCTCTTGATTGTACCATTTCAAAATCACCTCCTTTTATTTTAATTGCCTTACCATTAACAACTGCATCTGCTAATTTTTCTCTCGCACTCTTTAAAATCCGAGAAAAAGTTGGTTGAGAAACTTTCATTTCTTTTCCTGCCTTATTTTGTCCAACTTTTTCAAAATCAATTAATCTAATTGATTCTAACTCATCACGAGTTAAAATACTATTTTCCATATTCCTCAAAAGCACACCAGCTGGTTTAAAGTGCGTAATATTAGGATTAAAAAAAATCCTTCTACATCTTCTTGGTCTAGGCATTCTCAAATATAGTTTTTTAACTATTTAAATTCTTTCAATCTTTTTTGGATTTCAACTTTCTCAGATTCAATTTCTTTCAATTCTTCCTGAAGGATTTTTTTCTCATCAGCTTCGCTATATTGAACTGGTTGAATTGGTTGAACAAACTGATTTGGTTGAAATTGTCTCCGACCAAATCCTCTTCCAAATCCTCGTCTAAATCCAAAACCTCTTGCACAGCTCCCTAAACCTCTTCCTGTTAAGGGTCCTTGTCCCATTGGTCCTGTTTGATCTCCTTGTGGCATTTTAATTCTCCTAGCTGTAAAACAGCTTTATTTAATTATGAATACACATTCATTAGACTATTTAAATGTTTGGTTTTGAATAGATATTCAAAACTAGTTAAAAATTCTTTGAATTTTTGTCTCGAATAGGTATTCATAAAAATAATCAATCAATCCTTTCAACTTTTTTTCCATCAACCAAAATATTAATTATCTCTTTAGGAAGATTAGCAATTTGGCCTTTTTCATAAGGGCCCATTTTCTCCCCTTCCAAATCAACAAACTCTTCAACATTTTCTAAAAAACAAACCAATTCATTCTTTTTATTCTCTGTTTTTTTCCCATTCAAAGATTCATTAAGACTCTTATCAGAAGCATTTATACATTTCATTAAATTATCAAAAAATTCTTTTTCAAATTTCAACATATTTTCAAAATCCTGTTTTGAAATCCCTGTTTCAGCAGCAATTAAAATCAAATCAAGAATTTTCTTCCTTCTTCTCAACATAAGCTCCTTAAATAAAGTCACTGCATTTTCAAGTTGTTTCTTGGTCTTAATAATAACTTCTGAAAAAATGTCATCTTCTTTAGAAGCCACTTCCTTTTTCTCTTTCAAATAATTAGAAAAATCAACAATAAACCTCTCAGTCAATTTCTGCAACTGCTTAGAATATCTTTCTTTTCTCGCAGCTTCGTAAATATCATTGTAAGTTATCATCTTAATCCTCCGAAGCATTCGTGCGATTTCCATCGGAGGCTCTTAGAGAAATCGCTTACCTGACCAAAGAAGGAAATTCCAAAGAACCATTGGTTCTTTTGAGCTTCGTAAATATCATTGTAAGTTATCATAAAAAAAACACGTGTTAAGGATTTTTAATGATTGTTATTATAGAATTCTATTTCAAAAACCCAACCTTCTCTAATAATTCCTTACCTTGAATACTTCTCAAAGAACCTTTTCTCGCCTCTTTTTCATTAAATTTCTTTTCTCTTGGGATGGAATTATTATAAAGCATAACAGGAACAGGATCTGCTGAATGGAGCTTAAGTTTGCAAGGAGTAGAATGATCTGCTGTAACAACAACTTTAATTTTATTTTTTGGCGCGAATTTTCTCAAAAAACTAAACAAAGTTTTATCAATATGCTCCAACATCATTTTCTTTTCAAATGGCTTATTATCGTGCCCAGGAATATCTGTTTCTTTGATATGTATGTAAGCATAATCTTCTTTTTTATAATTTTTCTTTAAAACATTAATTGAAAATTTACATGCTTTTTTTAAACCATCCCAAAGATTTTCATAAGCATCAATACCTTTTAACATAGGGTAATCAAAAGAAAAATTTTTCATTCCAGATACTTTTGAAAATCCTTTTTCCAAAGGCATATAAGAAGTAGAAATCCAGTTTTTATATAATTTTAACTTAGGCGATTCTATTCCTGCGCCCCTAACAAAAAGACAATTAGCAGGAAGCAAACCTTTTCTTCTCCGCTCTTCATTAACAGGATGTTTATCTAAAACCTCGTGGGCTTTTTCTAAAAATTCATTTAAAACATTTACAGTATATTGAGAATTTTCTTCATCATCTAAAGCTTTACAAAATCCCAATTTATTCACATCGCTAAATTTGCCCTGAAGATATGTTAAATCATTTCCAAGAATATTATCTGAAAACCCGCCTCTAAAAACCAATACTCCTCTATGTTGAATTGTTGATTCAAAAACAAATTTGAACGGAAGAGTTATTTTATTCATCGCCTTAGCTAAAATACTTGCTTCTAAATTTGTCAAGGTCCTTCCTGCTCTTCTATCAATTACATTTCCTTTCTTATAAGAATCAATTGTAGCAAAATTAGCCCGCAAAGCCAAATCCCCTCTAGTGAGTTTAATCCCAGCACCTATTACTTCCAACTGCCCTCTTGTGCTTGAAATCAAATCATTACCAAAAATTGAAACAATTGCCTCATCTGATTCAGGTATAAATCCAGGTTTAACAGGATACATAAAACCCAACTCGCTTCTCGTAGCTAAAAAATCCAAATTCGGCATCTCCGCAGCTTCCAACGACGTCTTATCTCCAAGTTGTTTACAAGGTAAATCACCCATTCCGTCAATTATTACCAAAATCCCTTTCATTAAAAATAACCACCATACTCTTTTTTAATGCATGAAAATCTCTGATTTGCTTTCATATTATAATCAGAACTAACATCTTTATAAAAATTTATGTTCAATAGACATACACAATAAATATTAAACCTTCACTTCATACTTAAAAACTTTATCATATGGAATAAACCACTTTACAACATCTTTTTTATATGCTCCTTCCATAATTTTCCTAAAGAGCCTTATAGAATTTCCATGCGCAGAAATTGCAACATTGCATTTATTTTTTTTTATAAATCTTTTTAAATATCTAATAAAACTTTCGACCCTTTTTTCAACATCAACAAAAGATTCTCCATTAGGCGCAGCAACATTATACCCTCTATGAATAGATTTATACTCTTCTTCCCCTAAAAATTTTTCAGCTTTTTCTCTAAATTTTGAGGATAAATTTTCAATTGCATCTCCTTCTACTCTTAAATCATAAGATTTTTTACCAACTTTTTTAATAAATTGTTTATGAGTTGTTCCTTCCAAATCCCCATAACTTCTCTCAATCATTCTATCATCAACAACAATTTTTTTGCACTCTGGGTGAAATTTCAAAACATATTTTAAAGTTTCTTTAGAACGAGGAAGAGATGTATGAAAAGCTATTTGAAATCTTTTATTCTTCAATTTATTAGCCACTTTTTTCGCGTCTCTTTTCCCTCTCCAAACTAATTTCGTATGTTTGTGCCCACAAAAAAGCCCTTTAACATTATAAACAGTTCTTCCATGTCTAAACAAATAAATATTATAATTCACCATCTCATTAAAATTAAAGCAAACATATTTATAAATCTCTCCCTATTAATTTAATCATGTTCTCCAAATTAAAAGACAAATTAAAATCCTGGACAAAAAAAGTCTCAGAAAGAAAAGAAATTGACATTCCTAAACAAGAGTTTGTTGAACCCCCTGTTAAATTCAATGTAGGAATTCAGAAATTTGAGCCAGATTTAGAAAAAATAGAAAATCTCCCTAAACCTACAGAAAAGAGTTTTTTGGAAAAGATTACTTCTAAAGTAAATAAAGTGAAAATCTCAGAAAAGGAGTTTGATGTTTATTCTGAAGAACTAGAAATGTTGCTTTTGGAAAATAATGTTGCGTTGGAAGTTGCGGAAAAAATAATTGGAATGTTAAAAGAAAAAATTGTTGGAAAGGAATTATTAAAAAAAGAAATTGAAAGCGAAATAAAAGATTCGTTCAAAGAAATAATTGAAGAAATTTTAGTTGAACCTTTTGACTTGTTTGAAAAAATTAAAGAAAAAACTTCTGACCAATCTAAAGAGCCGTATGTTATTTTATTTTGCGGGATTAATGGCACAGGAAAAACCACAACTGTTGCAAAAGTTGCAGAAGCACTAAAGAAAAAAAACGTCTCTTGTGTGCTCGCGGCAGCAGATACTTTTCGTGCTGCTTCAATTGAACAACTAAAAAAACACGGAGAAAAATTAGATGTAAAAGTAATTGCTCAAGAATATGGCTCAGACCCTGCAGCAGTTGGCTTTGATGCAATCCAATACGCAAAAAAGAATCTAATTGATTGTGTTCTAATTGATACTGCAGGAAGAATGCACACCTCAAAAAATCTCTTAAAAGAAATTGAAAAAATCGCACGAGTCTGCAAGCCAGATATAAAAATCTACGTTGGAGAAAGCCTAACAGGAAACGACGCAATAGAACAAGTGAAAAACTTTGACTGGGAAATCGGAATAGACGGAATAATTTTAACAAAAGCCGACATTGATGAAAAAGGCGGGACTGCTTTATCTGTCGGTTATGTCACAAAAAAACCAATTCTTTATTTAGGAACAGGGCAAGAATATGATAAAATTGAACCCTTTGATAAACAGAAATTTATTAAGATGTTAGGGTTGTAAAAATCTCCTTTAAAAATGTTTCTCTTGAAAAAGAACGACGACAAACCTTAAAAACCTATTAGAATTTTTTAAAATATGAAGATTACAGAAGAAGAACTTTCCTCTTGTAGGCCAGGATTTTCATAAATAGTATTCTAAATAATTATTAAAATGAAACCCCAAAAACCATCTCCAATCTATAGAAAGATTATTGCAAAACCTAAAGATTACAATCCATCTCATATAGATTCAACAATAATTGGTACCTTCAACGCCCCAATAACTCTTATAAAAGATTCTAAGGGTCTTGAAAAAATCCTTGTAATGGTAAGAGTTGCAGAAGCACATAAAAGAACAAGAGATGGAAAAATCTATCTTCCTTATTTTAAAATCCCGAATGAAGAAGGACACCCCCCACAAATGGGTTTTGATGAATACCAAAGAAAAGAGTTAAGGATAAGGAAAAAAGATGTAAGACTAAAAGACGGAACAGATAGACTAAAACATATTTCCCTCCCAAGAAAAATGTTATTGGATTTAAAATTCAATATACTAGAAAGGCAACAAAATCCTGCGATTTACCCAACATGGGAATATGAAAGATTTGGTAAAGAGGATTTACGAATAACCCCTATGGAAGATGGAAGATATATCATAACTTATGTCTGCCCCCATAGAGAAGAAGGAGTATCCACTGCAGCATTGAGCACATTAGATTTTAATACATATGAAAGAATTCCTAATGGAAATACTTCAAGACCAATTATTATAGAAGTAAAAGATGTTGCTATATTCTCAGAAAAAGTTCCGAGTCCTTTTAAAACAGAAACAATAAAAAAAGGGCAAGAAGTATACACCGGATTAACTAGACCAAATGGTTCAGACATAAGTCCTTCAGGAATCTGGGTCTCTTATTCTCCAGATCTTGTGTGTTGGGGGATGCATCACAGACTAACAAGAGATAAAGAAACTACAGGAACTGGTTCTCCTCCAATCAGATATAAAAATAAATGGATTGCAGCATATCATAAAACATTCAAAGTTGAAGGCCAAAACAATCCTGGATATAAAACTAGCTTATTTAGTATAGATGCAAAAGAACCATGGAAGAATTTTAAAACTTCAGGGGATTTCTTAGTAAGAGAAGACTATCTTGATCTTCTTCCAAAAAAAGGTTATGTAGACCCAGTTGTCTATACAATTGGAATGGTTGAACATAATGGTGTAACAATATTCAGTTCTGGAATTGGGGATAAATGGAATGCAATAGATGCATTTTATACAGAAGATATTAGTAAATTCATAGAAAGAAGTTAACCAAAACTTTAATAATCTTCTATTTACTTCTCTCCTTATGCTCGAACGATTAGGAGAAGTCTTAAAAAAAGCAACAGATAAAATAGCAAATGCTATCTTCTTAGATAAAAATTTAGTGGACACGATTGTGCGCGATTTGCAACGTGCTTTGATTGAAGCAGATGTGAATGTTGTTTTAGTAAAACAATTATCAGACAAAATAAAAAAAGCAGCACTAGATGAAAGAATTAAAGAAATAGATAAAAAAGAGCACATCATAAAACTTTTGCATGATGAACTTGTGCAAATTCTCGGGGAACACAAACAACTGAAACTCCAAAAACAAAACCGAATTATGCTCATGGGATTATACGGAGCAGGAAAAACAACAACAATTGCTAAGTTAGGAAATTATTTTGCGAAACGAGGAAACAAAGTTGCATTAGTTGGTTTGGATGTTCACAGGCCTGCTGCAAAAGAGCAATTAAAACAACTTGCTGAAAAAAACAAATTAACCTCATTCATAGAATTTGAAGAAGACGACGCAATAAAAACTTGGAAAATTATAGAACCAAAATTAAAAGACTATAATGTTGTGTTGATTGACACAGCAGGAAGACACAACTTAGACAGAGAACTTGCTAAAGAAATAAAGGATTTGAATAAATACATTAAACCGACAGAATCTATTTTGGTTATGCCTGCTGACATTGGGCAAGCCGCAAAAAAACAAGCACAAGAATTCAAAGATGCTGTGAATATTTCTGGAGTAATAATAACACGAATGGATTCTTCAGCAAAAGCAGGAGGAGCACTTACAGCCTGCGCAGAAACAAAAGCACCTGTTTATTTTATTGGGACAGGGGAGAAAATAAACGACTTAGAAGAATTCAATCCAAAATCATTTCTTTCAAGATTGTTAGGCATGGGCGATTTGCAAAACCTTATTGAGAAAATAAAATCTGTCACAGACGAAGACAAACAAAAAAAAATCCAAGAGAAACTTGAACAAGGCAAATTGTCTTTAGAAGATGTTGTAGAACAAGTAAAATCAATGAACCAACTCGGAGGATTTGATAAAATAAAATCAATGATTCCTGGTATGAGTGGAGTAAACTTAAAGGAAGACATGTTAGAAGGGGCACAAGAAAAAACAAAAAAATGGGAACACATTATAAAATCAATGACTACAGAAGAAAAAGAAAATCCAGAAATCTTTGACGACAAAAAAACAGCTGTCTCAAGAATTAACAGAATCGCAAAAGGTTCAGGAGTAAACAATTCGGAAATTCGTTCTTTATTAAAACAATACAAAATGCTAAATGACATGATTAAAGGTGGAGCAGAAATGGACCTGTCACAAGGAATGTCTCAAAAACAAATGATGAAACTCGCTAAAAAATTTGGGAAAAAAAAGATTAGGAGGTTTTAGAATGAGATTAATAGCCCAGGGTGCAGAAGCAAAAATTCTTCTCTCAAATGATTTTGTAATAAAAGACAGAATAAAAAAATCTTATCGTATTCCAGAACTTAATGAAAAAATAAGAAAAAGGAGAACAAAATCAGAAGCAAAACTTTTACTCAAAGCTTCTGAAATAATTTCCTGTCCCGCGCCCGTTACCAATGACGCGCGTGAGCGCGCAATTACAAAACTAAAAATACCTTTCATAAAAGGAAAAAAACTTTCAGAACATTTAGACAAATTTCCACTTACAAAACAAAAACAAATTTGCAAACAAATCGGAGAATCAATTGCAAAACTTCATAAACAAGATATTATTCACGGAGATTTGACAACATCAAATATGATCTTACAAGAAGACAAAATTTTCTTTATTGATTTTGGACTCGGCTACTTTAATGGAAAATACGAAGACAAAGCAGTAGACATTCATCTTCTAAAACAAGCACTTGAAGCAAAACACTTCAAACACTGGGAAGCGCTTTTTAATGAATTTGTAAAAGGTTATAAAAAATATTCCGAAGCAGAAAAAGTTTTTCAAAGATTAAAAGCAGTAGAAAAACGAGGCAGATATAAGCATTAATCTATTTTCCTAAAGATAATTTTTTCTCTAACTCAGGAATAAAAACAGCAGAATAAAAATCAGCGTCTTGGTCACAAAGCTCTAAAAGAAAAGGCTTTACTTCTCTTAAAAAATCTCCACAATTTGAATATCTTGCATAATTTTCTTCCCCATAATCTAACGAATGTAAATAATGTGGGACTTTTTTATTCTGGTTAATTAAATCTGAAAGACAATGAAGAGATGGGTGTTGCCTTAATTCTATAATGGGTCCGTTAATTTGGTTGCCTTTTACTCTAAGATAATTTAAATAAAAATAAGGGTCCTCTAAATCTGGGGAAAATAATGAAGCTTCAATCCTTGTAATTCCTTTTTCTTTTTCAGGATTTTCAATATCTAAAGAATAATTTTTCATTAAGAGAGGAGACATAATTAAAACCTCTCCTGAATCAATAGAATTTATTTTTTCTTTAGAAGGATAGTTCGAAAAAGAAACTGAAAATCCGTTTGAACCTAAAATAAAAGAATCAATTATTTTTTGAGGTCCTTGAATTTTCCATTCCATAAGAATAAATATCTCTAATAACTTAAAAATATTGAGGTGATGAAAAAGCATCTTTTAAAAATAAATATTTTTAACACAGTAGAAAAACGAGGAAGATATAAACATTAAACTTAAAAATCATTCCTGACTATAATTCTTAAAGCCCCTTAGTACAGCGGTCAAGTATACAGCCCTTTGAAGGCTGTGACCCAGGTTCGAATCCTGGAGGGGCTATTATGGTGTTTTAAACGCCATTTATTCTAGATGAGAACCTGAAGGTTCGACGAGCGATTTTGTGGTAAAAGTATAATCCAGAAGAAACTTCGTGCGAAGTTGGGAGCACTGGAGGAGCTATTCAAAACAACTTTTATAAAAAATAGTCCGATTAATATCCTGCTTCTTCGGATTAATCCATCTAAAAAATCTCTTTAACTTCACTGGCTTGTATTCTTCACCAATTAAACTTGCAGCCAACCGATTATATTCCTGGCTGGCTTCTGATTTTGGTTTATGGACAGTTGAAGGAGTAAACTCAGACAATGCTTTCAAAACACTAACATCATGAGGAATAACAGCCATAACAGGAACCTCAGCAGTCCTTTCAACATCCTCCAAAGACAATTCAAAATTTTTTTTATAAACTTTATTAATAATCAAACCACTTATCGGCGTCCCTCTTTGCCGAGCAATCTTCACAGATTTCATAGTCATTCCCAAAGTAGGATAATCAGGCGTTGTCACAACAAGCAACTCATCCGAAGCCAAAATCACAGCCAAAGTCTCTTCATTCAGCGACGGAGAAGAATCAATAAGAATAACATCATATCTCTTCTTCAAAATATTAATTTTATCCTTCAATTTCAAAACATTAATCTCAGACCTATAAACTATTGAAGAAGGAATCAAATCAAAATCATCCAACTTGTAAATAGCCTGATTAATATTCGCCTTTCTACTTAAAACATCTTGGAGACTTACCTCTGGATCAATTAAATCCAAATGCAAACCCAAATTAGGCGCAGAAAAATTTGCATCCACAAGCAAAACCTTCTTCCCAAAACCAGCAATCGCAGCCCCCAAAGCAGCAACGACAGACGTCTTTCCTACACCTCCTTTAAGTGAAATAACTCCTATAGTTTTCACTTTAATTTCCTCCAAAAATTACTAAAACTAACAACACCAATAACCTTCCCCATAAGCTAAATAAATCTTTTACATTTAAAAATCCTTCTCAAATGTGACACCAAAACTTTAAAAATAAACTTTCATAAAATTCAATATGCAAAAAAAATCAGAACCAAAAAAATCCAAAAAATTATCCCAATTAGAATTTGAAAAAAAAGTAATAGAACTATCTGAAAAAGGCCTCACGTCTGAAAAAATAGGAGAAGAACTCAGAAAACAAGAAATTCATCCAAAAGAATATAGTAAGAAAATCTCAAAAATATTAGGAGAGAAACATATTAATCCGGATTTAAAGAATGTCGAAGCAAAATTAGAAAGGGTCAAAAAACATTATGAAAAAAACAAGCAAGACAAAAGAGCAATGAGGGAAAAAGACAGGATCTTTGCACAACTTAGAAAACTCAAAAAATATTTTAAGATCGAAACAAAAAAGAAATAATTATTGATATTCTTAAACAGATTAAAAGAGGAACATGGTAGAAAATTCTTTAAATGAACAAATAAAATTTATAGCAGAAAAATTCTCAAAAGAATCTGCAGACAAAGAAATACAAGTAATAAGTCATTTTGACACAGATGGAATTACTTCAGCCACAATAATGATTCAAACATTAAAAAAATTAGACAAAAAATTTTCTGTAAAAATTATAAAAAGTTTAGAAGAACAATTTATCTCAAATATTCCAAAAGATAAACTAACTATTTTTTTAGATTTAGCGTCGGGAAGTTTAAACCACATTGAAAAACATCTAAAAAATGTTTACATAATTGACCACCATGAAATTACCCAAGAAATTCCAGAAAACATTAACATGATAAATCCTGAACTTTATGACAAACAAAAAATAAGCGCTTCTAGTTTGGTTTATCTTTTCTGCAAAAACCTTGGAGGAGAAAATAAAGAACTAGCAAAACTTGCCATACTTGGAATGGTGGGGGATATGCTAGAAAAAGAAATAGACAAACTAAATAACAATATACTTGAAGATGGAGAAATAAAAAGAAAAAGAGGTTTATTGATTTATCCGTCAACTAGACCCTTAAACAGAACATTAGAATTTTGTTCAAACCCATTTATCCCGGGGGTAACAGGGGATATTAAAGGCGTCCTTGAATTATTAAGAGACATTGGATTAAATCCAATTAAAGGGAAATACAAAACCCTAATAGAATTAGATTCAGAAGAAATGGAAAAACTTGTCACTGCAATAATATTAAGAAACCCCAAAGCAAAACACAAGGAAATGATTGGAGACATCTTTTTAATAAAGCTCTTCAATAAACTTGAGGACGCAAGAGAATTAAGCGCCATGGTTAATGCTTGTTCAAGATTTGGCGAGCCAAGTACAGCAATACAATTGTGCATGGAAATTACAAGCGCAAAAAAAAGAGCAGAATTAATCCATGCTAAACATAAACAATTTATTATATCTGGTTTGAAATTTGCCTCAGAAACAGAAAAAATAAAAGGAAATGGTTTTGTAATAATCAACGCAAAAGACAAAATAAAAGACACAATCACAGGAACCATCGCAAGCATTCTTTCAAACTCTTCTTTATATGAAGAAGGAACAATAATAACCACAATGGCTTATTACGACGACAAAATAAAAGTTTCTTCAAGAGTAGTTGGAAAAAACGGGAGAAACGTGCGAGAAATACTTGCGAGAGTAGTTAATATAATTGGCGGCGAAGTCGGAGGACATAAATTCGCAGCAGGGTGCATAATTTCCCAAAACAAAGAACAAGAATTCATTGAAGGGTTAAAGAAAAATTTAGAAATTGAAATGGTAAAAATTTAACATAACCTTTAAAATGCCTTTTTCTCTCCCTAAACCATGGTATTAGAAGTAGGCGACATAGTCATGTGCACTGTTGACAGAATAGTTGGAACAATTGTATTTGTGAAAATTGATGAAAATGGAGAAGGAAGCATTATCCTAAGTGAAATTGCCCCAGGACGAATCAGAAACCTAAGAGAATATGTTGTTCCTAAAAAAAGAATTGCATGCAAAATATTAAGAATTTTAGGAAACAGAATTGATTTATCTCTTAGAAGAGTTACACAAAAAGAACAAAAAGAAATAAAAGAACAATACAAACAAGAAAAAAGTTACATCAGCATCCTAAAAAGTGTATTAAAAGAGAACACAGATAAAATAATCAAAGAAATATCAAAACAAGGAAAAATCTATAATTTTTTACAAGAATCAAAACAAAATTCTAAAGAATTAGAAAAAATAGTTGGGAAAGAAGATTCTGAAAAAATTCTGAAAATTATTTATTCACAAAAACAAAAAAAAGCCATCATAAAAAAAGAAATCTCTTTAACAACTACAAAACCAAATGGATTAGAAATAATAAAAAACATTTTCAAAGAAATAAAAAATGCTGAAATAAAATACATTTCTGCAGGAAGATATATTCTCCAAACAGAATCAACCGACATAAAAACTGCAGATAAAAATCTAAAAGAAATATTGAAAAATCTTGAACAAAAAGCAAAAGACGAAAACATATCCTTTTCTATAAAATAAAATCTACTACTTCTCAGTCCATAAAAAGTTTTAAATACCCTTAGAAGCGCCTATTTGTATGAAAGAAAAATTTGAAGTCCTAATTATTGGCATAATTTTTGACCCCAAAACAAAAAAAATTTTAATTGCCAGGGAAGCAGAAGCTAAAAATCTCCCAGGAATAACTTGGTTTTTCCCAGGAGAAAGTGCCACTAAAAAAGAAGATGTGGATAAAACTTTGAAAAAAACTCTTAAAGCCCAAACAGGATATGATGTAAAAAACCTTGGAGCAATTTTTTCAAAAATATATCCTGAAAGAAAAGATCTTTTAGCAGTTTATTTTTTAACCCAAGCTTTTGATGGGGAAGAAAAACCAGGAAAAGATATTCTAGAATTAAAATGGGTAAGTCCAAAAGAATTAGAAAACTATTTCACAACCTCTTTTCACAAAAAGCTAAAAGAGTATTTAATTGATTTAATTTAATGAAATTGAAAAAGTGCAAACTCTGTAATATTTACACATTAAAAGATACTTGTTCTAAATGCAATAAAAAAACTTCTGATGCTCATTACAAATTTATAAAAGTTAGAAACGCGCCTAAATCAAAATAATTTCTCCTGCTCTTCTTCAATCTGCGCAACCCCATATTCTCCGTCATACCCTGGCTTAACTTTTATATTTCCTTTCCTATTCTTTAAAATAAAAGCAATTAATTTCCCGTCGACATTTTCTTCTAAAAACTTTTCTCTAGAAACATTCAACAAAATATTAAACTCATCCCTAAATAATTTTATCAGACCATTGTAAACCTCCCAAACTTTTTTACTTTGCATCCCAGCACCTAACCATAAAGAAATTATTTCATGCAAGGGCAGAAGAGTGTAAAAAAGTTTTTTATTTTCTGGTTCAAAATCTTTTGGATTTGTAGCAATCTCTTCAACACGATAATCAACTCCAATTGTTAAAGGTTTATTACAAACAGGGCAAACACCATTTAATTCCTTAGTTTTATTAGGATCACAAGAAAAATTACAATTTCTATGACCATCATAATGGTATTTCCCATAAGCAGGTTCTACTTCAATTGTTCCAATAAAAGAATTATCTCTTATTTGATTCACCAATTCAATATAGGAATCTATTTTTTTAAAAATAGTTGCTTCTCTTCCTAATCTAAACGGCCAAAAACTATGTGCATCTGAAAAACTCACAATTGATTTATTATTTAATTCCTTAATCTTATAATTCATTTTAGGATCTGAACTTATACCTGTTTCAATTGCATGAATTTTATCTGCTTGTTCTCCAAAAGCTTGTTTTAAAGAATCAAAACCAGACTTGCTCCCAAACACTCCGAACCAAGGAGTCCAAATATGAGCAGGAATTACTTCAATTTCTTTAGAAATTTCAATTAAATCTTTTGTAAATTCTTCGCAAGACATTCCAAAAATTGGCCTTCCATCATAATCTCTTCTCAATCCTTTTTTATCTAAATATTCATGAATTTTCTCAGCAATTTCAATATTTGGAATCAACAAGTTTAAATGAACTTTTCTAGATTTTCCATCTTGACTATACATCAAACTAATCTCTCCTGTAATAATAAACGGAAAATCATCATGATAATAAAACCCCTTTCCATTCTCTTTTAACTTCTTAATCTCTTCAAACCAAACAGGATGTGTAAAATCTCCTGTCCCCAATAAATTCAAACCTTTAATCTTTGCCCACTTAACTAAATTCTCAAAATCAATATTCCGACTACACGCTCGAGAAAACCGAGAATGAATATGCAAATCAGCAATCATTAAATCTTTATCTAACATAAATATATTAAAAACAGACAAGTTAAAAATTCATCGTTTATTCTTCTTAACATAATAACCAATTCCAACAACAATTAAAACAACAACTAACCAGAACCACCATTTCTTAAATATAGAAGAACTCTCTTGTATTTCTTCTTCACTTTCTGCAACCTCTGCAGCATCTTCCTTCTCTTGTTCTCCTACTTCAGATTCTGTTGTAATCAATTCACTAATATACTTAATAGTTAAATCTGCCTTACCCTCTAAAATAGAATTCAATGTTACAACAAGATCATAATATCCATCTTCGCTCACATCAAACTTTCTTGTATCTCCAACAGAAAGTGTTGCTTCTTGAGGTGTGCTCGACACTTCAATCTTAGCAGTTGTCCCTGTTAATTCTAAAATACCCAGATGATGATTTATATTTTTAACTTTAAACCTTAATCTCTTATTAACTGCAACCTGTTTAGTATTGCCCTCGCTAAATTGTTCCTCATTTATTACAAATGTTCCTGTCCACCTCATAGGAGTCTTTGATGAAGAAGAACCCCTGTCAGTAGCAGCATCTGATGCAACAGTATATGTCCCAGTTGCATTATGTGTATTACCCGCATTATCTGTAATAGTACAATTATTAGTTCCTGTTGTAAATGTCCCAAAAGTAGAATTAGAAGTAATTGTTACAGCGGCTGTTGTCAAGGAATCATTAACTCCAACACCACCAGTGTCTGTTCCAGTACAAGTACAGATAGTATCTGCTCCATTACCTATAGTAGAAGGGCTACAAGTAAAAGTAGCCACAGG
>CAZRAT010000015.1:0-10261 GCA_964598185.1 Candidatus Woesearchaeota archaeon
GACTCCAAATATGTGAGGGAATATCACAAAATACTTTCTTGCTCGGTTGGGGCGTTAATCTATTAGTTCAATCCTCTAAACTTTTAAATAATTGTTAATAGTGTTAATCTTATGGGAAAGAAGAAAGAAAGATTGCCTAAATTACCAGATTTCAATAAAAGAATAATCAGTCATTCAGTTGATTCTATGACTAAAGATGCAATTGAAAAAATTAAAAAAGAACACCCAAATATGAGGGAGAATGTCATAACTAAGCTGATAGGATTCTTGTGGTGGCTAATAAATTAAATAAACTTTAATATAAAATTATAAAATAATCACTTCCCAATCTCACTGGTTTTTTTATGCTCAATATAAAGTTTATCAAGAATTTCTAAAACCTGTTTTCTTTGTTCTGAATTCCCCAACCCTTTGTAATCAAGCAAAACAAAATCAACTTCTTCTTCTGTATTTTCTATTGCCTGCTTTATCATTTCTTCGTCAATAGGAAGAGCATATTGAGGAATTATGTGCGAAACTGCGATATTAGAATTCAATTGTATTTTGTTGAAATTTGGGCAGTAATGTGGTCCGCCAATTCCAACCGCAACTTCATTGTATGGGTTTTCTTTGAACTCTTTAATTATTTGATTTATTGTTTTTGCAATTATAAAACCTGCTTTCCTATCTGCCCATTCTATTTCAGACGAGCCGATTTCTATAAAAATGCACGGCTTGTCAATCAAAGGTCCGTGATGTGTGCATTCCAAAGTCACTTTGTATTTTTTATCAAGACCGTGTTCTTTTACATTTGAATTTAATTTTTCAAAAATTTGCTTTTGAAAAAGCGCAGAAGTTTTACACATTTTTTTAGGCAACCCTCCGAACTCTGCATTTCTTGGATTCCCAGGCGCGTGAACAGAAAGAGATTTATCTCCTTTTTCTGACTTGTGTTTTGAAGCAAAAATTATAAAATCATATTTATTTATCTTATCTAAATCCAAATTTTCTGTGAAAATTATTTCATCTTCAACTAAATAAAAATCAAAACCAGCTTCATCAGACATAGAAGACACCAGGGGGTTCTTTCTGAATTGAGATAAATTCGTCGTGATATTTATTCCTGCCTTGTCTTTCTTGCTTGCAACAACTAAGTATTTTTTGTACATGGTTAATTATAAAAACTAGGTTTCTTAAATATTCTTATGAACGAGTTGCTTAATCTTTTTATAGGAATTTGCGTGTTGGCGTTAGGTTTTCCTCTTGGTTCTTTTCTTGCACATGTAACAAAAGAAGAATTAAAATCAGGGAAAAAATGGTTCAAATTAATAATTATTTTTAGTTTAATTGGAGGATTAATTGGTTTAGTTATTGGAAACGACATTTTAATGTTTAGTTTATTTTTTATTGCAATTGTAACTAGTCAGAGTTTGAAGAAATAAAAAGATCTATAAATCTTATAATAATAAAAAATTATGGAAAAAGAAAATAAAAAAACTAGTATGATAATACCTAGAGAAGGGGACATGATTCATACATGGACTAGGAGTTTTTATTTAAAACGTGATGGAATGTATTATGGTAACTTCTCAAAATCTATTAATGAAAATGAAAAAGAACCTATTGAAATGAAGATAGTAAATTTAGAAGAGCTATCAAGATTTAAATTTTTTCCATATGAACCAAAAAGGTAATAAACCGACTTTTTCTTTTATGAATTATGTTATACATAATCGGGCTGGGACTAAATGTTGATGGAATTTCAAAGTTCGGATTGCAGGTAGTTAAAAGGTGTAAACGGGTTTATCTTGAAAATTACACTGTTGATTTCCCATATTCAGAAGGAGAATTAAGAGAGGCTCTTGGGAAAAAGTTTGTTCTTGCTGATAGAGAGTTAGTTGAAAGTTTAGGAATTGTTGATGAAGCAAGAAAATCAGATGTTGTTCTTTTGGTTTATGGAAGCCCATTGACTGCTACAACGCATATTTCTTTGATTGAAGAAGCAAGAAAATGTGGAGTTAAATATAAAATAATTTATAACGCTTCTATTCTCGATGCAGTTGCAGAAACAGGTTTACAACTTTACAAATTTGGAAAAGTTGCTTCAATGCCAAAATGGGAAAAGAGTTTTTCTCCAGATAGTTTTATGAAAATTGTGCAGGATAATCAATCAATGAAGGCACATAGTTTGATTTTGATGGACATTGGTTTGGAATTTCAAGATGCTTTAAATCAATTGAAAATTTCTTCTGAAAAATATAAAATAAATCTGAAGAAAATTATTTTATGTCAGAGACTTGGAACAAAAGGACAAAAGATTTCTTACAGAACAATTAAGGAACTTGAAGAATATAATGATGTGAAAACACCATATTGCATTATTATCCATTCAAAACTTCACTTTGTTGAACAGGAAATTCTTGAAAAATAGCAAAAGATTATGGAATACATATAACAAATAAAAAAATGTTTTGTGGACCAGAGAAAACAAATGATTTAGATAAATTAGGTACATGGATTAAATCTATTCAAGAATCAGAAAAAGAATTGGCTCAAAGAGCACAGGCTGGAGCAGAAAGATTAATTAATTCTCTTTATTTCTCAAATAAAATTTAATATTCCTCTCTTAAGCAAACTTAATTAAGTTTTTAGGAATATATTTAAAAAACAAGAAATATTTAGATTAAGATGTATGATCCAAAAAATACAGAAGAAAAAATAAACAAATTTTGGAAGAAAGAAAAAATTTTTCAAAAGTCTGTAGAAAAATCTTCTCCAAAAGGAGATTTTATTTTTTATGATGGCCCTCCATTTATTACTGGATTGCCACATTATGGAACTTTATTACCAAGTATTGTGAAAGATGTTATTCCTAGATATTGGACAATGAAAGGTTATAAAGTTGAAAGAAGATGGGGATGGGATTGTCATGGTTTGCCTGCAGAAAATCAAGTAGAAAAAGAACTTGGTTTGAAAAATAAAAAAGACATTGAAAAATTTGGAATTGGAAAATTTGTAGGTGCTTGTAAGTTATATGTGAACAATGTTTCAGATCAATGGAATTGGTATATTGAGAAAATTGCTCGTTGGGTTGATATGGATGATGCATACAAAACAATGGATTTAGAATTTATGGAAAGTGTGATGTGGGCATTTAAAAAACTATACGATCAAGATTTGATTTATGAAGGATTTAGGACTTCATTACATTGTCCTCGTTGTGCAACTCCTCTTTCAAAATTTGAAATTACTATGGATGCAGGGGCTTACCAAGATGTTACTGAATTATCTATTGTTTTAAAATTTAAACTCAAAGAAAAATTTAAAGAGAGAGGATATGCTTCTATCTTAGTTTGGACAACAACTCCTTGGACTCTTCCAGGAAATTTAGCATTAGCTATTAATGAAAAAATTTCTTATGTTTTAATTGAATCTAAAAAAGAAAATTATATTTTAGCAAAAGAAAGGACAAAAGATATTTTTAAAGATAAGGATTATAAAATAATTAAAGAATTCAAAGGAAGAGAATTAATTGGATTAGAATATGTTCCTTTATTTGATTTAAAAAATAAAGAAATTTCAGAAAATAAAAATTCTTATAAAGTTATTTCAGAAAATTTTGTGAATGTTGAAGATGGAACAGGGGTTGTTCACATTGCGCCTAATTTTGGTGAAGATGATTTTGAAGCAGGGAAAGAACATGATTTGCCTATTATTGAAATTATGGATGAAAATGGTGCTTACACAAATGAAGCAGGAGAATGGGAAGGAACTTATTTTAAAGACGCTGGGAAAAAAGTTTTACAAAACTTAGGAGAAAAATTATTTGACAAATTTAATTTTACACACCCTTATCCTTTTTGTTATAGATGCCAAACTCCTTTAATTTACAAAACCCAAAAATCATGGTACTTGAATATTAATAAAATTAGGAGTAAGATGCTTAAAACAAATAAAAAAATTAATTGGGTTCCTAATTATTTTAAAGAAGGTAGATTTAAGTATAATTTAGAAAATGCTCCTGATTGGAGTTTATCTAGATCTAGGTATTGGGGTTCTCCGATGCCAATTTGGAAATGTGAAAAATGTGAAAAGCTAAAAGTAGTTGGTTCAGTTAAAGAAATTGAAAAATTAAGTGGGAAAAAAGTTAATGACTTACATATACCTAAAATTGATTCTCATAAATTCAAGTGTGAATGTGGCGGGGTGATGAGCCGTATTCCTGAAGTTTTGGATTGTTGGTTTGAATCTGGTTCAATGCCTTATGCACAAATGCATTATCCTTTTGAAAGAAAAAAATATTTTGATAAAAATTTTCCTGCGGATTTTATAATTGAATATACTGGCCAGCTTAGAGGGTGGTTTTATTATTTACATGTTTTATCAAATAGCTTATTTGATTCTGAGTGTTTTAAAAATGTTGTAGTTACAGGGGTTTTAGCAGGAGAAGATGGAAGAAAAATGAGTAAATTATATGGAAACTACCCTGACCCAAAAGAAACTTTGGAAAAATATGGTGGGGACTCATTAAGAATGTATTTTCTTTCAAGTCCAGTAATTACTGGAGGAGATTTAAACATCTCAGAGAAAGGAATTATAGATTCTTATCGTAAGAATATAATTTTATTAGATAATGTTTATCAATTTTATAATTTATTAGAAAAAACAAATATTTCAAATAAAAATATTTTGGATAAATGGATTATTTCTAGATTAAATGAATTAGTTAAAGAAGTAAAAGAAAATCTTGAAAAATATGAAATTCCTTTAGCAACCCGCCCAATTACAAAATTTATTGATGATCTTTCATTAGTTTATATTAAACAAAATAGAGACAGATTAAATAAAGGAGATAAAGAAGCTTATGAAACTCTGGAAAATGTTCTTGAAATTTTTTCAAAAATTATTGCGCCTTTTATGCCTTTTATATCAGAAGAAATTTGGCAAGGGCTTACCAAAAATAATTTTAATAAAAAAAATAAATCTGTTCATTTAGAAACTTTTCCTGATTTTGATGAGAAATTAATTGATAAGAAATTAATTAATGAAATGAATTTAGTTAGAGAAATAATTTCCTCAGGATTGAAAACAAGAGACAAGATAAAAATAGGACTAAAGTGGCCACTTGCAAAAGCAATGATTTTTTCTAAAAGATTGGGAAAAGAGCTGGAAAAAATAATTGAGACTCAATTAAATGTTAAAAATATTGAATGGGAAAATACTGATGAACAGGATTTGAAAGTTGAATTTGATACAAAGATGAATCCTGAACTTGAAGCAGAAGGTTATGCTCGTGAAATGACTAGGCAAGTTCAAGCATTTAGAAAAAAACTTGGTTTGATTAAAACAGATAAAATTAAACTTTTTATCGTCGCTGATGAAGATTTAAAAAACATTTTGAAAAAACAAAAAGATTTTATCCAAGATAGAACAAATTCTTCAAAATTTGAAATTGTTACAACTGGCAAGGAAAGATTTAAAAAGATTATTGAGTTTAAAATAAAAGATAAAAGAGGTTGGATAGCGATTATTTAATTAAATTAAGTAATCTTTTCGGTTACTCTTTCATCATAACAATCTTTAAAAAGAAAAAAGAGGATACAATAATATGATAGTAAAGGAAGAATTTTTGAGCAGGTTAAGAAAGATTTTTGATTTAAATCTTTATGAAGTTAAAGTGTGGACTGCATTGCTTTCTCGAGGGACTTCGACTGCAGGAGAACTTAGTAATATTTCTGATGTTCCAAGGTCTAGGACTTATGATATTTTAGAAAGTCTAGAAAAGAAAGGATTTATCATTATGAAACTTGGTAAACCGATTAAATTTGTTGCGTTGAAACCTGAAGAAGTTGTTGAGAGGGTCAAGAAAAATTTAATACGAAATGCTCAGGAAAAATCAAAGAGGTTAGAAACTCTTAAAGGAGACGAGGTTTTGGAAGAACTTAGTACATTATTTACAAAAGGCATTAAATTTGTTGAACCTTCTGATTTGTCAGGAAGTTTAAAGGGTAGGCAGAATCTTTACAACCATTTGGATATGATGGTTAATGATGCTGAGAAAACAATAACAATTGTAACAACCGCAGAAGGAATTAATAGAAAACTTGAAGCCCTACTGCCTGGATTAGAAAAGTGTAAGAAGAGAGGAGTTAAAATTAGGATTGCTGCGCCGATTGATAATAACAATATAAAAATAGCAAGAGAATTAAAAAAAGTTGCAGATGTTAGAAATTTAGAAAAGATTAAGGCAAGGTTTATGATTATTGATTCAACTCAGTTGATGTTTATGCTTCTTGATGATGAAAAGTTCCATCCTAATTATGATGTTGGAATTTGGATAAACACACAATTCTTTGCTCAAGCACTGGAACAAATGTTTGAGTTGGCTTGGAAGGAAATGAAATCTGTAAAGTAAAAAATTCTTTTTAAGCATTAGTGTAATTTATCCTCTACTTTAATAAAAAAAGAAAGAGGATTCTTTGGGTTTCCTCTAAACCCTTTTTTAAAAAATAAAAATTAAATAAAAATAAACTATTTCTTAAGTATTGCTAATATCACACCTAATGCTGTTGTTAAAACAACTACATATCCTGCTAACATTGCAACTGTTTGTCCTCCAAGCCATGTTGGTAAGGAAAGAGTTCCTCCAACCATTGCAAATCCCACAGCCAATGAAACGATTACACCTGTTAACCACGCAACAAAATGCAGTATTTCTGGACCTTGTTTTTTTGCCATCTTATTTGATTTTCTTCAGAAATTTCTGTTAAAAAATCTTAACCTCCTTTTAATTATCTTTAATTGGAAAAAACACTTTAAATAAGTTTTGCTTAAGCAACTTACAAACATTAAAATTTTTAAAGTTGAAAGAACAAATAAATTATTGGAAGTTCTCTACATTTTTTCTAAAGTTTCAATTCCTAAAAGATTCAAAGAGTTTTCCAAAACTTGTTTAAACGATTTAACCAGTTTTAATCTGAATGCTTCTTGTTCAGAACCAATTACTGGAGAGCTGTGATAAAATTCATTAAATATTTGGGAAAGCTGATGAGAATAATTTGCAATTAGTGATGGGTTAAGATTATTATACGCATTTAAAACAACTTCTGGAAATTGGGAAAGTTTTTTTACTAATTTTATTTCGCTTTGGTTTAATTGTTCAATTTTGAATTTGTTGTTTTTAGATTTTATCTTTTTCACAATAGAATTTGCACGAGCAAAAGAATAAAGCAAATAAGGTCCTGTCTCTCCTTCAAAACTAATTGATTCTTCTGGATTAAAAACCATATTTTTCTTAATTCCTATCCTTAATAAAAAATATTTTATCGACGCCAAAGCAATTTTCAAACTTCTTGATTCAAGTTCTCTTTTAGAAAGTTTTTCCCTTTTGTGTAATTCTTTTTTAACTAATTCTTGAACTTTCTCAATTAAATCGTCGCCATCAACTTTTGTTCCTTCTCTTGATTTAAGTTTTCCTGCTGGAAGATTGACCATTCCATGAGACAAGTGTTTTAATCCTTTTGAATTAAAACCAAGTTTCTCTAAAATTTTGAATAAAACCTCAAAATGATACTCTTGTTCATTACCAACAACATAGAAGGATTTTGTTAATTTGAATTTGTCTAATTTTAATTTAGCGAGATAGATGTCTTGAGTTATGTAAACAGAAGTTCCATCAGGCCTTAATAAAAATTTTTTCTTTAACTTTTCCTTAGCTAATCTAACTGTTACACCGCCTTTTTTTTCTTTTCTAAAAATGCCTTTTTTTACTCCTTCTAAAATAATTTCTTTTCCTTTAGTATAAATTTTGCTTTCATAATATTCTTTATCAAAAGAAATTCCAAATTTCTCATAGGTTTTTTTATGCCCGTCTAAACACCATTTATTCATTTTTTTCCATAGAGCAATTGTTTCTTTATCTCCTTGCTCATACTCTTGCAGTAACCTGTGAGCTTCTAACTCTAACTTTTTATTTGTTTTTAATTTTTCATTAAATTTTACATAATACTCTCCAACAAAATGATCTGATTTTTTTTTCCCTGGCTTTTTATTTTTTCCATATAATTTGTAAGCAGCCATTGATTTACAAATGTGTATCCCTTTATCATTGTATAAATTAGCACGGATAACTTTTTCTGAATTGAACTCAGAAATTCTGGAAACGCTTTCTCCAATTGACATATTCCTTAAATGCCCTAGGTGTAGAGGTTTGTTTGTGTTTGCAGAAGGAAATTCAACCATTGTTATATTTCCCTTTCCGATTGATAATTTTCCAAATTTATTTTTTTGTTTTAATATTTTATTAACTAACTCTTCTGAAAATAGTTTTCTGTCCACAAAAAAATTAATATATGGTCCAACTGTTTGAATGTCCTCAAAATCCGACGGGGGGTTTCCAATTCTTGCCCTTAACTCAATTGCAATTTGATGAGGTTCATCTTTAAGTTCATTAACTAAAAAAAAACATGGAAAAGCATAGTCCCCCATTTCTGGAGTAGGAGGGGTTTCTAGTAAATTAATTATTTTTTCCTTTTCAATTTCAACTTCTTTTTCTTTCAAAGACTTTTGTAATATTTCTGCTATCAACTCCTTCATAAACTTTATAAGATATCTTTGTTTTTATATCTTATGAAAACAGATAAAAAATATGATTTAATTATTATCGGCGCTGGACCGGCAGGTTTGACTGCAGCATTATATGCTTCGAGATATAAAGTAAATGTTTTGGTAATTGGAATGTTGCACGGAGGAACAGCGACATCGGCTCACAAAATTTGCAATTTTCCGTCTTATGAAAATGTTGGCGGAGTTGAACTAATGATGAAAATGATAAATCAAGTGAAAAATTTGGGTGTTGAAATAAAACAAGAAGAAGTTATTAATATTGGTAAGGAAAGTTTTTTTAAAATTGTGACAAACAAAGGAGAATATCTTTCTAAAAAAATAATTATTGCGACAGGCTCGAATAGGACAAAGATTGGTGTGGATAGGGAGGAGGAATTTGTTGGGAAAGGGCTTAGTTATTGTGCGACTTGTGATGCGAATTTTTACAAGGACAAAATAGTTGGTGTTGTTGGCGGTGGGAATGCTGCTTTGACTTCTGCGTTGCTCTTAGCGAAGATTGCAAAAAAAGTTTATATTATTTATCGGAAGGATAAATTTTCAAAGGCAGAACCAATGTGGGTTGATGAAGTTAATAAGACTGAGAAGATTGTTCCTGTTTTTAATTCAGAAGTTTTAAAATTGATTGGGAAGGAAAAACTTGAGGAAGTTGAAATTTCAAAAGGCAAATTAAAACTTAGTGGTTTGTTTGTAGAGATCGGGGGTGTTTCAAATACTAAGTTGGCAAAGTTGATTGGGATAAAATTAGATAAGAGTTATATTAAAGTTGATAATGAGCAGAAGACAAATGTTGAGGGTGTTTTTGCTGTTGGTGATGTGACGAACAATCCTTTGAAGCAAATTGTGACTGGGTGTGGAGAAGGTGCTGTTGCTGGTTTTTCGGTTTACAAGGAATTAATGAAATAGAAAGTTTTATAATTGAATTATTTCTTGGAAAATTATGGAAAAAATAAATACAGATAATCTTGAAAAAGCTTTGGATAAAAAAGAACCTAAAATTTCAAAGGCACCACAGGCGTACCCCGAAGAATCTTCACAGAAAATTCTTACTGAGGGCAAAGAAGAAATAGGATTTCATAAAGGTGCATTGAATACTTTGGCGAATGAAAGAAACGAGTTGTTTAAGATGATGCAGAATGTTGAGGGAATTATGCAAGCGCATTTGAAAAGACTTGAGGAGCTCGGTGTGAAGATTGAGCAGAAGTAAAGCCCAATAATCTTTTTAAAGTTGAATTTCTAAAACAAGTTTATGTTTTATGATTTAGCGAGAAGATTGTATGAAAGAACAATAAATAGAGATGAAAGAATTTATGTTCTTCCTATTCGTCAAAGAGTATCAGAAAATTTAAAAGAGGTTAAAGAGGCTTTAATGCAAGATTTATCTTTTAATCGTTTTTATTCTCATTATGGAACCACATCAATTAGAAGGCATACAAAAAAAGTTAACCATAAAAAAAAACCAATTCAACAAAAAATAGACTATACTAAAATCTTAAAGGATTCTAAAAAAAGAATACATTCAAAACATTTATGATGCGAGGGACAGGATTTAGTTCGCTTTGCTCTCGGCTTTGCCAAATACAAAAACTTCATTTTTGCATAAACCCAAGGGTTCAAATCTAATAGAATAAATATGGTTTACAACCATATATGCGAGGGA
>CAZRAT010000015.1:10361-14046 GCA_964598185.1 Candidatus Woesearchaeota archaeon
GTTCAAATCTAATAGAATAAATATGGTTTACAACCATATATGCGAGGGACAGGATTTGAACCTGCGCAAGCACTAAGCTACTGCCTCTTAAGGGCAGCCCGTTTGACCACTCCGGCACCCTCGCGTAAAACTACAATAAATTTGGAATATAAAAATCTTTAGGACTTCTTATTTTAACATTTCGATACTACCCTTGTGTAATCAGTTACATTTAAATAGTATGAAAATTGCTTAATTTCGTAGGAGGCATTAACTTCGGTTTTTGTTGAGTGCTTCGGTATTCTTTCTCCTACACTTTTTTTAAAAATTTATATGGAAAAGAATATTATTATTTTAATTGGTTTGGTTGTTATTTTATTTGCGGTGAATTATTCTTTTTTGGATTCTTTGGTGGTTGAATTTTTTGATGAAGGCAAAGTTGTAGTTGTTGAAAGAGTTATTGATGGGGACACTTTTGTTGTGGAGGGTGTTGTTGGGAATACCGCCTCGCTTCGCTCCCGGCACGAGAACCCCTCACAAAGTATTTCCGTAAGACTACTAGGGGTTAATTCTCCTGAAAGAGGTGAACAGTATTATGATGAGGCAAGGGAATTTCTAGAGGAAGCAGTTATTAATAAGAATGTTCGGCTTGAGTTTGGGAAGGAGAAGAAGGATAAGTATGGCAGGGTTCTGGCGTATGTTTTTGTTGGGGGAGAGAATATTAATTTGAAATTGGTTGAAGAAGGTTTTGCTAATTTTTATTTTCCTTCTGGGAGAGATGTTTATTATGAGAATTTTAAAAAAGCCTGGGAAGAGTGTTCAGATAATTTGTGTGAGAGGTCGGAAAATGAATGCATTGTGTTGGAGGAATTTGATTATGAAGAAGAGGTTGTTGTTTTTTATAATAAGTGTGGTGATGGTGATTTGACTGGTTGGGAAATTAAAGACGAAGGCAGAAAGAAGTTTGTGTTTCCTGATTTTGTTTTAGGTGAGGGAGAAAGTGTTCGGGTTGTTGTTGGGGACAAAAGTGCTCCTATTAATAAAAATGAGTTGGTTTGGGAAAGGAAAGATTATGTTTGGACAGATTCTGGGGACACTTTATTTTTGAGGGACAGGGAAGGGAAGTTGGTTTTGTGGGAGAATTATTGAGAAATTATTTAAAGAAGATAAATTATCTCATTGTATGGCTAAAAATTATTTAGAGGAATTAAGAATATTAATTGAAAAATATAAAGGGGATGGTTTTGAGTGGGGAAAACCAATTGATTATCTTGAATTTAGAAATGGTTGTTCTAAAAAAGAAATGGAAAAAGAAATTCTTGATTGTAGTAATGCTGAATTTGTTGAAAAACAAAAAGAACCAGGAGAAGCAAGATATAACTTATATTTTGTTTATAGTTCAAAAACAGGAAGAGTTTATGTTTTGAAATTTACTGGGAAAATAAGGGTAATCACTGTCTATCCAATTGGAAAGCACACATTAAAGAACTATAAGAGAAAGTTTAAAAAAGTCTAAGGTACTATAATAATCATGACGATAAAAATACACTATAATAAAAAAGATGACATATTTACTATTTATGATAATGAACATAAACCGAATGAAACAATTGAATTTTCTGAATTTTTAAATATAGATATTGATAAGAATAAAGGAGTTGTTGGGTTGGAGGTGTTTTATGCGAGTGAATTTTTTTCTGCTTTGAATAATGTTATTACAAAATCATTGTTAGAATCTATTGATAATGTTTTAATAGAATGTAAAAATTATCGGAATAATTGGTTTATTGTTCTTGTGTTTGAGAAAGATGGGGAGAAGATAAGAATTCAACTACCTCCATTAAGAAAAACCGAATATACAAGTCCGTTAATTGCAAGTTGTCGTTAATTTGGTTGAGAATATTAAGACAACAATTCTTTTAAAGACGATTATTCTGATTATTTAATGGGAATAGAGGAAAAAATTGAAGGATTAAATGAAAAAGATAAAAAAGTTTTTGGTCAGACTTTATGGAATAATCTTTATAACGAAAAGTGGTGTGAGGAGAACGAAATAGGTTGTAAAGATCAAACGCTTAAAGAGATTGAAATAGCCAGAGAAAGAACATATCAAGAAATGATGAAGAGGGGCTACTTCAAATAATAAAAGTTTTGTAAAGAAATAAAATTATTCATTAATTTTAAGGGATGATAGAAAATAGTTTATTTAGAACAATAATGTTTATACAAAAACTTATAACTCTGGTTCCTTTTTAATTTTATGCAAAAACTAAAATCGAAGATTTTGTATGAGTCATTTTTAATGAGAGTATATAAAAATGCCTAAAGAAAGAGTTTCAATTTTTATTGATGGGGGTAATCTTTATCATAATCTAAAGAGATGTGGAATTAAAACGACTTTTGAAGAACTTATAAAAAAGTTAGAAACAAAAAGAGAAGTAATGAACATCTTTTATTATACTGCATTATTAGATAAAGACTTTAATGAAAAACGATACATGAAACATAAAAAGTTTTTAGACAAAATAAAACAAATTCCAAATTTTAATGTTGTTCTCTGTAATTTAAGAAAAACAATTTTAGAAGACGGCTCTATTAATTTTACAATAAAAGGTGATGATATTTATTTGGCAACTGATTTAATTAAAGAAGCATTTAGAGATTTATATGATACAGCAATAATTGTGGGTGGGGACGAGCGATTTCACGAGGAGAGAAAAATAACTCAGTGCTGACGACGAGTGAGGTCGGGAGCAGAGGATTTTATCCCTGCAATAAAACTTGTTCAAGAAAATGGGAAAAAAGTCATAAACGCTTTCTTTCCTAAAAGTTCCTCATATTTGCTTAGAAATTGTTGTGACGGCTCAATTAATTTAAAGAGGGCTTTATCATAAAAAAGAAGTCCTAATATGATAACATACTAGGACAGTTATTAATATTATTACATAGTTAAACTATTTAAAACTTTTGATTTTTATTAATTTCAAGAGATTATAGGAAGTAGTTTATTGAGGACAATAATCTACTCAAAAGATTCTGTAATTTTAGTATTGAAAAAACATTTAAAGAGCGTATTCTTTTGAAGGAAATGAAATACAGACTGACTCCTATTATTAAAAAGATAATATCTGTTCTGGATAAACATCATCTTGTTATAATAAAAATGCGGGGGGACCATATAAAGATTAACCGGGCGCCGGGATTTCCGCAATTGAAGCGTCCGATAATTCTTGTGAATGAAAAAAAGCTGAGTAATAAAGTGAGAATAAATTTGTTAAATGAAGCTGAAGAATCTGGAATAAACAGAAAAGAGTTCTCACATATAAAATTTTAATTATAAAAAAATTCTTGAAATCATTGGCGCTTCTCTTTCATAAGTTACTTTGATTTGATTTCTTTGCTCAGGAAGATCTTCAAGGTATAAATTCAATGCTTCTTTTAATCGCTTTTTTGCTTCTTCAATTGTTTTTCCTTGAGTTACAACATTAGGAATTTGAATGGAATTAATACTATAAATTTTTTCTTTTCCATTTCCTTCTGAAGAAATAACAACGTCTAATTCAATTTTATCTGAATCCATAAAAAAACTATGATTATCATACTTTTAAATTTTGTGCTTTGTGTTGATACATTTCTTTTTCATTAATTTTAAGTTGAAATAAATATATTAGAACAATAATGTTTTTGACTACAATTTCTTTGTTTT
>CAZRAT010000016.1:0-1936 GCA_964598185.1 Candidatus Woesearchaeota archaeon
ACGCCCCCACCGTGATTCGAACACGGGTCACTGCCTTTCTTCTTTTCTTCCAAAAGGAGAAATGAAAAATGCGCGAGCATTTTACTTTGAAAGGGCAGCATTCTTGGCCACTGAACTATAGGGGCTTCTGCTCCGAGTTCTAGGATTTATTCTTATGAACTATAGGGGCATAGAAAAAAGAGAAGAAATTATTTTATAAAGGTAACTATAATATTAATTATTTAGATTTCGAAACAACCATTTCAGCTAAATCATTATACTTCCCTATAACTTTTTCCCAACAAAGATCTTCATAAATCTCTTTAGATAAGCTTTCTTTTATAGTAAAATTCATTTTCTCTGCACCTTCTAAAGCCTTTTCAAATGAAGCCATCTCATCAATTGAAAAAATCAAATTAGAAAGCTCATACTTTTTGTAAACTTCACTAGCTCCAGCCCTATCTGACAATAAAGTAGGAGTGCCACAAACTAATGATTCAACAGCCCCATTACAATATGTCTCAAAAAAAGAAGGAACAACACTAACAGAAAGTTCCTCTTCATAAAATTTCTTTAATTCTTTTTTTGATCTTGGAGCAGAATAAAAAACCTTCCCCTCAGTCATTTTTTCTAACAAAGGTTTACCTGTAGATTTATTAGCAGCAGAAACTAAATCAGTAATAATTTTTAACTTAGCAGGATTCTTCATATTTTCATTCAATCCCAAAAAGAAAGGTAAATTTTTTACATGATGAACTCTTCCAATATAACCTATTGTCAAATTACTTGGAGGGGTTCTATTAAATTCATTTCCAAATTCTTCAGAAATCCCATTCCATACAATATGCCCTTCATCAATAACAATTTTATGAATCTCTTCAACAGTTCTTTTGCAAATATTAGAAGGAAACATATAAGTCATATTCTCTAAAGCAATATCTGAAACAAACTCTTTCCCAATTTGACCTAAAATAAATCTTGTGTCTCCAGTATAATTTCCAATTTCTTTTTCTAAGACTCCAGCATATTCTTGAATTGTTCTATTCAAAATACCTTCCCTTCTACAAGCTTTATATAAAAAAAAACTTGTAAGAGAAGTTCCAGGAATTAATATAATATCCGGATTAGAACCTCTAATCACATTTTGATACTCATTAACAATTTTCTCCACCTTTACATTAAAATCTTGATAATTTTTAGCACCATTTAAAACTTCAAAAACAGTTTTTCCTCTTGTACACTCAGAAGTATTAATTTTATGAATATTACTGTTATCTCGTGAAACATATTTCTTCTCATTATTTAATTCAATAATATGAAAAGTGTGTTGAGGAGAATATTTCATTTGTTCAACCTTCCTAGTATGAATTCCTCCAAACCGATCATTTCCCGCAGAATTGGTAGTTAAAATTTTCATTTCCCTTTAAAAATTTCTCCAATTTATAAATATTTCGTTACTATTTAAGAATTAAAAGACATCTTTATAAAAAATAAAAACATTTCGTAAAAACTTACAATTTTTTAACCATATATTCCTCCTCTAAATAATACCCAATTTTTTTATAATATTCTCTTACACCAACACCAGAAATAACTTTTAACTTCTTAATTTTTTTCTGTAGACAAATCTTCTCTGTTTCATTCATCAACCATTTACCTAAACCTGTATGCTGTCCTATCTTTCCTTCTTGCCCAAGTTTCAACGACTTCCCATAAACATGCAGTTCCCTAACAAATCCAATACCATTATTAAATCGCAATCGCAACAAACCAAACAAAATATCCTCCTTATTCACAATCTCTAAAAAATATTCCTCTCCTCCACTTGCTTTATATTTAGTAATCTTTAGTTGCAAATCAAAATTTGCCCCTTGTAAACCTTTTTTTGAAAAGGTTTCAGGGTACGCCTTTGGGTGCAGCTTGTTAAATCCAATCTCTCTATATCTTATTTCTTCAA
>CAZRAT010000016.1:2036-12948 GCA_964598185.1 Candidatus Woesearchaeota archaeon
TACGCCTTTGGGTGCAGCTTGTTAAATCCAATCTCTCTATATCTTATTTCTTCAAGTTTAATATTATTTTTCCTAAGCTCTTCTTCAATACTTTTCCGCAAATCAATCTTAATTGTCCCTGCTACAATATACTCCGGAGGAATTTCTCTCATCACTCTCATCACTCTGCAATATCTAGGAACCGCCTTCATCATCTCAACCAGAATTTTCTCAGTTTCCTCTTTAGTGTAAGGTTTAAATTTCTTCCCCCAATACAAATCTTCTAATTCAGAACCAGGAATAACCTGGCACGGATAAAGCTTCAACTGGTCAGGTTTAAATTTCTCATCAGAAAAAAGTTTCTTAAACAATTCAATATCTTTTTTCAAATTACTTCCAGGCAAACCAGGCATAATATGGTAACCAATTTTGAAACCAGCTTCCTTTAAATTCCGCGTCGCTGAAACAACATCCTGAACCGTGTGCCCTCTTTTAACTTTCTTATAAATTTTATCATCAATAATCTGAACTCCTAACTCAACCCTTGTCACGCCCCACTCCCTCATTCTATCAATAAACTTAGAACAAACATCTGGACGCGTCTCAATACAAAGAGCAACACACCTATGATTCGCTTTTTCATTTTTCTTCTTTGCCTCTTCTAATGTCTTGGACTTCTTTCCATTCAACCCATCATAACAACTCTTGACAAATTCATATTGAAACTTCTTAGGATATTCTAAAAAAGTCCCGCCCATGATTATCAACTCAACCTTGTCTGTCGGATGCCCCATTGCCTCAAAAACTTTCAATCTCTCTTTAACTTGCTCATAAGCATCATATTTCACACGCATCGCCCTCATAACAACAGGAGAACGAGGAGTATAACTCTGAGGAACATTTAAACTCGGGCAATAAACACAACTTCCATGATTACATTTTCTAGGAGGAAGCATAACTGCTACAGGAGTAATTCCTGAAATAGTCCTCATTGGTTTACGCAACATAATTCTTCAAAATTATTTACATTTTTAAACTTAAACTATTTCTTAATTTTATGAATCAAAAAGAAATATGGGAAAATATTGCGCCTGAATGGCATAAATTAAAAACAACTCCTTCAGAAGATGCGCAAGAATTTTTAAAAAATAAAAAAGGGAAAGTGCTTGATTTAGGAAGCGGTTCTGGAAGAAACTTGATAAATCTAAAAACAAAAGCAGAAATTTATTTAGTAGATTTTTCTAACGAAATGATTGAACTTGCAAAACAAAGGAATAAAAAATCAAAAATAAAACTTTACTTTGATGTCTCTCCGATAACAAAAATTCCATTTAAGGATAACTTTTTTGATGCCGCAATATGTGTTGCAGTAATTCATTGTATTGAAACAGAAAAAAAAAGAGAAAAAATTGTAAAAGAATTATACAGAGTATTAAAACCAGGTTCAGAAGCAGAAATAGAGGTTTGGAACAAAAACTCAAAACGATTTAAAAATTCTCCAAAAGAAAGGATTGTAAATTGGAAAGGCAAAGGAAAAAGATATTATTATTTATATGATGAAAAAGAAATACACGATTTATTTAAAAAAATAGGTTTTAAAATAATAAAAAAACTCAAAAACCAAGCAAATATTAGCTTTATTATTCAAAAATAAGTTCTTTGTTATAAGGTAAGTTATTAATTTCTTTTAATGGGTTATCTTCTTCACGTCTTCTTTTATACAGATTAGTAGCATTTATTATTTCTTTTTCTTCTTTATTTAAATTTTCATTGTCTAAATCAAGAACTGAAACTTCTCTCGGAAGATACAAACTTTTTGCACTAAAAATTTTTTCCATAATCTATTGGTAAAATAGCCTTTATAAAAATTATTGTGATGAATTATTTTTTAATAATTTTCATCATATCAAAAAAAGATTTTTTCTCGAACTCAACAATCTTTGCCCCAAAATTTTGTACATTGGGGTACACCGAGCGGTGCTCCAAATCCAAATCAATTTTAACCTTAATCATACCAAGCCCAGAAATAAAAACAGTTCCAATAAGAAAATCCTTTTTATCGATTTTCTGTAACGACAACAAAATCTTCTGAATCTTTGCCCCAGTACGCCGTATAGAGGGGTACGCCTGGTGGCGACCAGATTCTTGTTCTTTCATTTTATCTTCAATCATCTTTTCAATCTCTTCAAAACTAAAATCAATATTGTCTGGAATCTTTTCCAGAAGAGTATTTCCACTCTGCTCAACAGGAATCATGTCAACTTTGCCCTCTAATTGAAAACTAAAAATCTTTTTTGTTTCAGGGATAATATAATCAATATGAATTTTATTCCCATTATTTTCTTTATCAATTGAAATAAAACCAGAACAAAAATACGCCGAAGGATTCTCTTTCATAAAATTCTGAAACTCTTCAGATGCAAATAATTTTTCAAGATAAAATTGTAGATTCATTTTACTATTAACTCTTTAACTTTTTTAAAAATCTTTTTATGTCCTTCAGCATTAGGATGTAAACCATCTTCTAAATCAGAATCATTTAATAAACTAAACATTTCAATATAAAGCAAAGAATTTTCATCACATACGTCCTTTAATATTTTATCATACTCTTGTATTAATTCATTTTTATAAGATTTTTCTACTTCGGATTCATTTACTCTTGTTAAACCAATAAAAACTATTCTATGAGTAAATTTTTTAGCTTGCCTTATCAATTCATTTAGATTCTCTTTAAATTTATTAATATCAATTCCTGAAAGTTCTTCAGAACCATGAAAAGTATCATTAATTCCAATTGCAAATATAATATCAGTTGGCTCTCTAACTTTAGCTTCTTCCCCAAACCTTTCCAGAACATCTTCTGTCTTATCTCCAGAAATTCCTAGATTGTAAACTTCTACGCCATTATCTTTGCATAAGAAAAGTTTTAATCTATTAACCCATCCTCTCTTCTCATTATCCCAAGCTCCCCAAGTTATACTATCCCCAAAAACACAAATGGTTTTCATTTTTTACTTTCTCTCCCCAATCTCTTCTCTTAATTTCCCAACAAATTCATCAACACTAAAATTCTGAATCTTCTTATCCCCCTTCACACGAACAGCCAAACTCTTTTCTTTTTCTTCTCTATCTCCAATAACAATTATGTAAGGCACCCTCATCAATTCTGCATCTTTCACCTTTGAAGGAACAGTTGTATTCCGAAAATCAGAATCAATTCTTAAATTAGAAATCTTTTCCTCAAGTTCTTCAATAATACCTTTAGCATATTTTTCATTCCTATCTGTAAAGCTCAAAACCCTAATCTGAATCGGTGCAAGCCAAGTCGGCAACCGCCCATTAAAATGCTCAAGCAAAATCCCATAAAATCTCTCAACTCCGCCAAGAACAGTCCTATGCAACATAATTGGTCTTTTCTTTTTGTTTTCTTTATCAGTATATTCAAGTTCAAATCGTTCTGGCATTGCCATATCCAACTGAATCGTCGCTGTCTGCCATTCCCGTCCCAAACTATCTTTCAAATGAAAATCAATTTTAGGCCCGTAAAACGCCCCATCTCCTTTATTAATTTTAAAAGAAACTTTCCTTTTTTTCAAAATCTTTTCCAAAATCTGCTCTGCCTTATCCCATAATTTATCGTCGCCAATTCTCTTTTCAGGACGAGTCGAAAGTTC
Source organism: Candidatus Woesearchaeota archaeon (assembly GCA_964598185.1). Taxonomy (GTDB): domain Archaea; phylum Nanobdellota; class Nanobdellia; order Pacearchaeales; family GW2011-AR1; genus JAGLYK01. Next base: position 5,693 of record CAZRAT010000016.1, read on the forward strand.
AACCCGATAATTTAATCCAAACTTTCCATACATAACTTCAACAATTTCCATAATCTTCAAAACTTCCTGTTCAATCTGCTCTTCTGTACAATAAATATGTGCGTCATCTTGCGTAAACTGAATAACCCTAAACAAACCTCCTAAAACTCCTGATAATTCTTGTCTATGCACAATCCCTAATTCTCCAACGCGAAGAGGCAAATCCCTATAACTCTTCGGCCTATTCTTAAAAATCAACATTCCTCCTGGACAATTCATTGGCTTCACAGCAAAAGACCGTTTCTCATAATCTGTCAAAAAAATATTCTCCTTGTATTTTTCCCAATGCCCTGAAATCTGCCAAAGTTTTTTATCCAAAATTTGAGGCGTCCTTATCTCTTGATAACCAGCCTTCTGATGAACTTCTCTCCAATATTTTATTAATTCATTCCAAACTATCAAACCATTATTATGAAAAAAAACCATCCCAGGTGCAATCTCTGAAAAACTAAACAGATCCATTTGTTGTCCTAAAATTCTATGGTCGTTTTCCTTTAGTTTAGAACTATCAAGTTTTGTTTTTGAAATCTCTCTTAACAATTGCTTATAATCATAACTTTCATCACTAATTTTTTCTCCTCCTTCAACAACAATATCTCTCGACAATTCTGAAAGAGGATGCCCCTTCACCTTCAACTCAAATTCTTTATAATATCCAAAAGGCGCCCGTGTAACATTAAAATCTTTTTTCAATTCTTTCTCAGCATCTTCCAAAACCTTCACTGCAATCTCAGGCGAACTCAAATCACTTGACAAATGCGCATAAGGATACAAGACAACATTCTTCGCCTTCACCTGTCCAGCAACATCTTTAACTTCTTTAACAAATTTCTCAACAACTTTTCCAACATCAGAATCGCTTTTCTCAACTGCACTCAAAACAACCAGGCACTCATCAACCTTCTTTTCTTCCTTATCTTTCAAATCTTCAATTTTCTTCAACGCTTTTTTCAAAGGCTTGAACTTAATATAATCACAATGCAACAAAAGTATTTTCATACTTACAATAAAAAACAGATGTTTATAAAATTATTTATACAAAAATTCATCAATCCTCTTTTCTGCTAATTTTCTTTTCTCTTGATGCGCCTTCAGAAAAACATTTATTTTGTCAATTAAAATATTCTTTAACTCACTAGTCAACATCTTCCCAGATTTATAATCTTCTTCAATCTGTATTAATTTTTCGTCGTCAGGTTCAAAAAACATTCTCAAATATTGAAAACTAACATCAACGTCTGGATTTCCACCTTTCTTCCGATGTTCTTCAACAGTTTTCTGCCCACCTGAAAAAGCATACTTGTTAATTTTTTTCTTAACTTCTATAGGAGAATCAGTCATTGATATATAAGAACTTTCGTCACTACTAGACATTTTAGAACCCCCTTTTAGTGAAGGTAAAAAAACATGATATGTAGAAGCAATCGGCAAAAATTTGTGGTCTTTGTTCCTTCTTGCAATGCCTCTAGCAATTCTTATATGCGGGTCTTGGTCAACCCCTACAGGAATAAAAGTTTGTATTGGTTTTCCTTCAAATTCTGGCAATTGTACATGATACATATCTGCAGACTGTATCAAAGAAGCATTCATTTTTCCGGGTGAAATTTCTCCATAAACCGCTTTAAATTCATTGAAAGTAGAATATCTTGAAAAGTTTGAAGCCAATCGATAAAATGCATTTGATTTTTTTGCGTCTTCTGATCTTTCACTTTGAAAATAAAATTCGCAGTTTTTTGGATTTAATCCAAGCGCAATATAATTCAGAAGGTAATCATTTATTGCAACTTCTCGCATTTCTTTAAAACTTTTTTTTCTTGCATTATAAGCTTCTAAATCTGCAACTGCAATATATAATTTTGCTCCTAGTTTTTGATAAAAAACAAATTGCTGTGCTAAAATCATGTGCCCTAAATGAAACTTTCCAGAAGGCATTAAACCAGTCATCATAACAAACTTTTTTTTATTTTTTATACAATCTAAAATTTTTTCAAATTCGCGATGAGCAAAAATAACTTTTCTTCTAAAAAGAACATTTTCATTAAATACTTCTGGCAATTTAGGAAGTTTTTTTATTCCAAACTTCTTAATCAACTTTCCATAATCAACTTCTCCCTTAACTTCATAAGGTGTTACTTCAAAATTTCTCTTTTTCATAATTAACTAAACAAATCTTTATTTTTAAACATTATCAAAAACCCCCAAAATATTTATAAACAATAATCCGCTCTTATAAGAATGAAAAGGGGAATAATATTATTATTAGGATTAATACTTCTAACATCTTTCATATCTGCAGACATTATAATCAACAAACAGCCAAAAGAAATTTACAATTTAGGAGATTTAATAGAAATCCCTGCTACTGTAAAAGCAACAAAAAATATTGACGGAAATTTCCAAATGGACTTAATTTGCAACGGCCCAATAATTGATTTCTATAAAAATGGTGTAAAACTATCATCAGGGGAAGAAAAAAAATTCGACTCCTCAGTTGTGCTAACGAAAGAAATTATCGGCACAATCACTGGAAAATGCAAAATAAAAATGTCATTAAGAGGAGAAGAACCTCAATTAACAAATGAATTCAGAATATCAGACAACTTAAAAATTAACTTAGACACCAGCGAAACAGAATTCAACCCAGGAACTAATTTCTTTTTTGAAGGCTCTGCAGTAAAAGAAAATGGGGATGATGTAGAAGGTTTCATAGAAATTGAATTTTTATCAATTCAGGTGACAAACCAAACAAGCAACGAAACAACTACAACAACAAACATGGTTTTAGCAGATGCAGTTAGCAACGGGTTTTTCTCTGTAGAAATACCTTTAGCAGAAAACATGGCAGCAGGAATACACCCAATGAGAATCCTTGTCTATGAAAAAGATGCAAACGGAGAAATAACAAATCAAGAATTAATGGACCATAACATCAGAGTCTTACAATTCCCAACAAGTCTTGAAATAATTATTGAGAATCAAGACGTAGAACCAGGAACAAGCCTAAAAACAAAAGCAATCCTCCATGACCAGACAGGAGGAAAAATAGATTCAACAGCAATCATAACTATAAAAAGAAACGACAACACAATTTTAGAGCAAACTGAAAAATCAACTGATGAGTTCTTGGAATTGCCAGTAGCATACAACGAGCCACCAGAAGAATGGAAAGTCGTCGCTGTTTCAAATGAGTTCATGACAGAATCAACTTTCAATATTATAGAAAAGAAAGATGTAAAAGTTAAAATAATAAACAACACACTTATCCTCACAAACATTGGGAATGTATTATACAACGACACTGTCTTGGTAAAAATAGGAGATGAACCAACTTCTTTAAACATAAGCTTAGACGTGGATGAAACTAAAAAATACAAACTAAGTGCTCCTGAAGGAGAATATCAAGTCGAGATAGTTACAGAAGGAGAAAGCATGATGACTGCAAATGTCCTTCTCACTGGAAAAGCAATTAACGTTAAAGAAGCATCAAATATAGCAATAAAATTAATAAGACACCCTTTTGTTTGGGTTTTCATACTAGCTGTTCTCGGGTTTGTTGCTTTCACAATTTTCAGAAAAGGATACAAAAGAAGTTTTTTTGGTTATATGAATTTAAGAAATAGAAATAAAACAAAGCCAATACCTTTAAAAAAAAACTCATTGATTAACTCAAGAAACCAGGCAGAACTTTCTTTATCGATAAAAGGGGACAAACAAAATGTAAATGTTGTCTGTCTTAAAATAAAAAATCTTAAATCAATTGAATCAACAAAATCAAATGCAGAAGAAAAATTACAAGAAATAGTTGATTCAGCAGAAGAACACAAAGCAGCAACTTATGAAAATCAAGGCAGCATATTTTTCATCTTGGCTCCAATAAAAACAAAAACATTTCACAATGAAAAAGTAGCCATAGAAATCGCGCAAAAAATTAAAGAAACTTTAACAGAACATAATAAATTAGCCAAGCAAAAAATAGATTTTGGAATTTCATTAAACTATGGAACAATCGTCGCAAAACAAGAAACTGATTCTATGAAATTCATGAGCATGGGAACCTTAATTACAACAGCGAGAAAAATCGCTTCCTTATCTGACAATGAAATTTTCATAGGTGAAAAATTAAAATCAAAATTAGAATCAAATATAAAAACAGAAAAACACACACACGATAATGTTGATTTTTACACAATAAAAGAAATAAAAAATAGAGAAGAACATAAAGATTTTATTAAAAATTTCTTAAAAAGATTAGAAGGCGAGAAAAAGGATTAATTTTATTAAAATTGAAAGTTGTTATATAAAAGTCATATTTGGGTTCTATAGGAAAACTTATTAAAATAGATTCTAATTTTTATTTATAATGAAAAAGAAAATTTTTGAGATTTTCAAAAAAGCAGTGGAATCATTTGAAAACCTTAATAAAATTGAACTAATTGCAACTTTTGGGGAGATATCAAGAATAGAAAATTCAAATTTTTATGAAATTGATAGTTTTATAATTTCAAATAAAAAAGTTCATGATAATTTTATTTCTTATTTACAAACACAATTTGAAAAAGAAAATTTTAATCCATGATTTAAATTATAGGAATCTCTCTGATTTATTAATGAAAGAATGGAAATCGGTCGTAAATAATATGAAATATCGTCTTAAAATTTTACATGGGGATAAGAACTTTCCAAATAAGATTCCTTTCTTAAAATTATCTGGAAAAGAATTGCTTCAGGGAATAGTAGAATGGTCTCAAAAAATAAAATCAAATGAGGAATTCAAAATTTTTCAAAAGTATCTTGTTAAAATTATTCCAAAACTATTACAAGATTATGATTATTTAGATTTATCAAATTTAAAAAAAATCCAAAAGTTACTAAATAAAAAATTTGCTTGGAATAAAAAATTAGAAAAAGTTAAAGATTTACTCGTCAAATTCTAAAAGAAAAATCCTTCATATTTTGCCCCGCTGTGCCTTCTAAATTCACCAATTTCCTTTATCCTAAATAACTTGCAATAACCGCCTGCTTAACTTCAGGATGCAATTTTTCCATTTCATCAATAAACAAACTTATATTATCTTTTCTCTTTTCTTCCACATCCCCAAATTTTAATCCCCTAAGTTTAGCATAAAGCAAAACTTCCTTATCCAAAAACAAATAAAGAGGTTTGATTACCCGCCCGTCAACAGCAGATTCTAATTTCTTCCCTCCTCTAATCAAAGTGTGTATTATCTTATTTGCTTCCAAATCAGTTGTTGACGCAATTGCAATCTTATCTAATTTTTTTTTGGAAGGCAATTTTATGCCCTTAGTAAGAATCTCCTGCGAAGATTCTTCGGGGTACGCCTGTGGTGCTAATTCAACTATTGACTTCTCCGCAAACATTTTCAAAACATCTTCAAGGACAATTCCTCTAAACCCACTATTGTCATACCCAATAACCTCATTTTTTTTAATCATCTCAAACTTCCGAATAGTATACAAAACCTTTTTCTGAAACCATCGAACAAAACAAGTCTTGCAAAGCTTTCGCTGGTTAGTAAATTCATATACTGGTTTTTTTTCACATAGATTGCACATAATTAAAACAAAATAAAAAGAGTTATAAATTTTTTGATAATCAAATCCTTTTAACCATAAAATTCTTGCTTAAACAAATTTCAGCCAATCTATCTACTTGACTTTTCTTAATCTTTCTTCCATCTATTTCTGCAACAGGAGCAGATTCTTCAGAATTCCAATAAAGATTTAAAGCATTTTTACCTTCATAAAAGAATAATCTTGTTTTTAATTTAAAATGTGCAGAACTAAAATTTTTTTCAGTGATACTTCCTTCATATGCAAGTTCCATATCTAAAGATTAAAATCCTCCTTTATAAAAATTATTATACTAAAGTTTATATTTCTCAAACTTCTTTCTCATTTTTAAACTTCCTTTTTTTGAATAAGCCTCAATTAATTTATTAACTTTATTGCCCTTTGTATTTATATCTTCATCTACAAAGGGTACCTCGCCAGAGGTCTTGTACCGGGAGTCTTGACGATGCGGTATTCTCGTGCCGGGAACGCAGTGAGACGGTACATCCTTGGGTGCTATAACTTCCTTATCATATTTGTCCAACATCAACGCTGTCGGAGCAGGAAAATCAGGAACAATAATTTTCCCTGCCTCAAAATTTTCGAGAATTTTATTTTCGTTTTCATCCTTTCCTAAAACAACCCAGTGGTTGTCAATTACAAAATGCCTTCCAACATTAACCAATTTTATTTCCTTATCATTTATTCCTCTCTCCAATAAAAATTTAAATCTGTTTTTTAATTCCTTTTCACAAAGTGCGCACCCTCCTGCAGGAGAAGGATAAGAAATATTAAACTTTTTCGCCAAAGCCATTTGTTTATCTCTTCTTCTTCCTGAAATATTCAATTCAGAAAGAGGCCTTAACAATCTTTTTCCTAAACCAGATTTCTCCTCAATTAATTTTAAAGACTTTTTCATCTGCGACATTGGCCTCTGCCCTTCAACTTCCCCAGTCGCAATAAATTCAATTTTATTTTTACTTGTGCCATTTAGGGTATCTGCAAATTCTTTCGCCTTATTAAACATAAAAATCTTGCAATCAATACACGGATTAACCCCAGCACCTCTCCCATATTTAGGCTTCTTAATAACTTTCAAATAATCTTTCAACAACTTTCCCTTAGTGCAATCAAGAATTTCTAATTTAACTTTTTGCTCTTTTAAAAAATCTCGAACTTCTTTTTCATTATCTTTTGAAAAAGGCAACTTAAAAAAAACCGCAATAACCTTGCCCTCTGTGTTTACATCTCCTTTCACAGAGGGTACACCCTCCCCTGGACCTACTTGGTTGGGTGCCAATTTTTCTTGCATAATTTTAACAGCAAGTCTACTATCTAATCCTCCAGATAACAATACTATGCATTTTTTCATAAAATCTAAATCAAAAAATATTTTATAAATTATTCGGATTCACAGATTTTCCAGAAGTAGTTTTCTTTTGAGTAAAAACTTTTTTAACAACTTGTTTTTTATTATCTTTAAACTTATTAAAAAATTCAAAAATCTTAAATCCAATTCCAAAAAATTTCATAACCACTCCGATAATAAGAACAACCAAACCTGTTATAAAAGAAATTAAAAATACTGTATTCGCTTCTGAAAAAAACACAATCAAAAATTCGCCAAACTCAAAAGGAATTAAAGA
>CAZRAT010000017.1:0-10637 GCA_964598185.1 Candidatus Woesearchaeota archaeon
AAGGTTATAATTTTGTTGTTTTTTCAGGTGGAGAATCTACTATAAGAACTGATATTATAGATATAGCAAAATTTGTAAAAAAAAACGAAATGAATTTAGGTTTTATTACTAATGGAAGAATGTTTTCATATTATCCTTTTGTAGAAAAGTTAATTCAAAATAATTTGAAATATGTTTATGTATCTCTTTCGGGAAGTAATGAAAAAATACATAATAGCATAACAAATTCTCAAAGTTTTAATCAGACCGTAAAAGGAATAGAAAATCTTGCGAAATATAAATCGCTTGAATTAAAATTAAATATAACGGTGATTTCTGAAAATATTTATGATTTGAAAAATATGGTTGATTTGGCAAAAAATATTGGTGCAAAAAAAATCAAATTTTCTTCTGTTGATTGTAAAGGTAATGTTTTGAAGGATATGAAGATTGTTCCAAAGCTATCTTTAACAATAGAAAAAATAAAAGAGGCTGTGGATTATACTATTGAGAAAGGGATGCAGCCGCTCGTAAGTGATTTTCCGCTTTGTCTTATTGGAGAATATAGTAGATATATTGATAATTTAGAAACGAATGGTATAAAAGTTATGAGCGAAGTTTTTGAAGATAAATTGTTTCCCATAGATTTTGATGATAAGGTCAAATCTTCTGTTTGTGCGGGCTGTGAAAAATATAAATCATGTAAGGGAATTGATAAGGAATATCTGAAGAGAAATGGTGATGGTGAAATAAGAGATGCAAGGAAATTGAATATTTCTAAATATTAATAGGTTTAAATTCATTAAATCCAAATATTTCTATATAGGTTTCCCATACTCCTTCGCACTCCTTAAAAAATTTACAACTTTTACAACTTTTACATTTAATTTTTTCTTTACCAAAATTTTTTCCATAAGTTATGGGTTCAAAAGCATGAGTTATTATTTTCCTATGTCTTTCTATATCCAGTTCATGCATAAATTTATGATAATTTCCTAGTATGCAAAAAGGGATGTCCATAACTTTTATATTTTGTTTTAATTTTTCTCCTAATTTTAAAGTTTCTATTAGTTTATTTTTTATTTCGTTGAATGTAGGAATTATTTTGTCAAAATTATCTTTTGCATTTCCTTTAGGCCAAGGAAAACTAAAAAGCATCAATTCGGGATTATATGTTGAAATAAGTTTTACTATTTCTGATAAAAATCTATAGTTTTTTTTATTTATTACTGTGTTTGTTGTAAATTTTTTACCAATTTTTTTTAAATTATTCATTCCCTTTATAGTCTGCTTAAAACTTCCTTCTGTTCTTGTTAATGAATCGTGAATTTCTGAATTATGTCCATGTATAGATATTCCTAATTCAATTTGAGGGTATTTTAATAATTTCTTAAAAAAAGATTTATTACTTAACATTCTTCCATTGGTCATTAAAAATATTTTTTGAAAACCAAGATGTATAGAAAAATTTATTAGTTCAAATAAATTTTTGGAGATTGTTGGTTCTCCTCCAACAAAAATAAGCGTTTTTATTTCTTTTGGATTATATTTACTTAACTTTATTTTTATCATACTAACATCCATTTTTTCTGTATTTTTAGAATCAAATATTTTTTTCATTTCTGGGTTGGAGCAAAACATACAATTGTTATTACATTCCCAACCAATAATTATTTCTAAATCATATTTTTTCATTTTTTCATTAAATCTAAAAGTTGTTTATCTTTTAAGAAAATTGTTTATCTTTTTATAATTGTTTATATTAATTTTGATTTTATGTTTTTTTTGCTTTTCATTAAATAGATTTTGAGTATGTTTTCCTTTGCTAAAAGAAATGGTAGAATCATAACCAAATATCTCTTCCATATATTTAAGTCGTTTTTCTCCAATTGCCGGATTAATTGATTTCACATTATATTTATTGTAAATATCAGCATCTTCATTTAAGAAAAAAGATTTAAAACGAAGACTGCTAATATAATTTTTATTGTTTATAATAAAATTAATTGTTTTTAAAAAATCTTTTTCTGTTTCAGTTGGATAACCTACAATAAAGTATAAATGTCCCCAAATATGATTTTTATGGGCATTTATAATATTTTGTTCAAGTATTTCAGTAGTTATTTGTTTATTCATATGTTTTAGAACTTTGTTTGATCCGCTTTCAGCGCCAAAAAAAAGGTATCTGCAACCTGCGTTATACATAAGATTTAACAAATGATTGTCAAGTTTTTTATTTGCTTTTACACATCCCCCCCATTTTATTGAAATTTTTTCTTTTATAATGAGTTTACATAATTTTTTCAGAGATTCATGGTCTGTATTAATCATTGAATCATTGAATCTAAATTTTGTTATTCCATATTCTTTAATATTATATTTTAATTCGCTTAAAATATTTTCAGGAGTTCTTGATCTAAATTTTTTATAGCTTTTTGAATATGTACAAAAACTACAAGAACCTGAACAACCTCTGCTTGTAATAATTGGGAGCATCTCGGGATATTTTGAATTTTTTATGTCTTCTTTGCGAAATAATGGAAATTTAAAATTGTCAATATTTTCTATTAGTTTATCTTCTCTAGTGTAAATAATTTTTTGGTTTTGATTATATAAAATTCCTGGAATGTTTATAGTTTCTATATTTTTTATCTTGTTTAGTAATTTTGGTACTTTCTGGTCTGCATCAATCCAAATAATATAATCTACCCATTTATTTTTCAAATATGATGTAGATTGTTCATTTATTGCAAGAGTATTAGTGCCATCAAAAATGATAATTGTATCCTTATTCATTTTTTTAATAAATCTCGCTACGAGTAAAGTTAAGGTCCAATTAAAAATATTAAATGTAAATTCTACAGCATCTGGCTTGCTTTTGAGTATTGTTAAACCACAATGTTTGATATATTTATTTAATTTTGAATATTTTTCCTCTTTTAGATTCCTTAATATATTATCTATATTTGAATGAAAATCTTTATTAATTTTATTTGTGTAATCTACCCATTCTTTATTAATGAATTTAAGATTAAATTCAAATCTAGAAACATTGTGACCTTCTTTAATTAGGTTGCTTGCCAAATAGGCAATTTCTAAACTTGGTGTCTCTCTTTTGCTATTTGGTAGACTTACAAGGGCGATTTTCATTTTTTATTAGATTGCATTAAATATTTTTTTAAATCTTTTATATTTTTAATATCATCTTTGAGGGAACGAGTCTCCGATATAATTTTTTTTACTTTAGTTAAATCAAGCATATCTAGTATTTTTTTCCAATTAAGTGTACCTTCGCTAAGTGCTTTATGTTCATCTATCTTGCCATTGTTATTGTGTGCATGAATATAAATAACTCTATTTTTTATTTTTTGAATAAAATTATCAAGTTTGTAACCCATAAATCCTCTATTATATTGGATATTTAAATGTCCTAAGTCAAGGTTATATCCAATATCTGGGAAATCTTTAAGAAAATTTAAAATAAGATTTGGATTTGAAGTAGCATTTGCTTCATAGACCATTTTAATATTATATTTTTTTGAAAAATCTATAATTGTTTTTAATTTTTTATTCTCTTTTTCATCTAATTTTTCATCTTTTAAATGAAAAATTAATTCTCTTGCACCGATAAATTTACAAAGAATAATTTCTGCTTTTAAAATATGTAATTCATTTAATGTAAATTGTTTATCGTCTGTAAATATTTGGGTGGTGCCAGAGTGCAAACTCAGATCAAGTCCTTGTATATGGGGTTTTATTTTATTTATCCAAATAGGATTTAGGTAATAATTTGTATCCATTTGTGTTGATCTTTTTCCAATTTCTAAAACTTTTACTTTGCAGAGATTGGTGTTTCCCTGGCAACTTTTAATTTTAAACCAATTATTTGTTATTCCTATTTTAGGATGTGTTTTATTAATTTTGATAATTGGTATTTCAAAATTTTTTTCAATGTAATCTTTTGCGAATTTTATTGGATTTATTAAATTATCTTTATCTAAATAGGGATCATCTTCTTTGGTTTTAATACCTTTTTTTATCTTGTTATCCTTTTCATGTAATTCTTTGCAAAAATTTTTTAAAAAACAATAATTGCATCTTTCGGGATAACAAAAAAGATTTTCTCCTTTTTCCGTAAAAGCTTTGAATTCATTTATCCTAGATTCAACTTCATTAATGAATTTAAAAGGATGTTGAATAAACTCAGGATAATTTTTGAAAAGTTTTAAATCAAATCTATTTGTTCGTATATCAATTTTATTTTGTTTTGAAAAATCCAAGGCTTCATTTAAATATTTGATATTCTTTTCGTGATTGTAGAATAATGAATCTTTATTTTTCCATGCTTTTCCGTAAGGCATTATTCTAAGTAATCCGATTTTTTTTATTCCTAATTGGCTGAAGAAGGCAATAGATTTTTTTAGTGTTTTTAGGTTGTGCTTGTTGACAACTATATTTATTTTTATATCTAATTTTGAATCAATACAATTTTTTATTCCTGTTATTGCTTGTCCGAAACTTCCTTTTGTATTTGATAAATAATCCTGTATTTTAGGTATATGAGAATGTAGAGATATAGTCGCTTCGTCTAGTCCAGCATTTATTGTTTTTTTAAGAAATTTTTTATATGCAAACATTCTACCATTTGTTATTATTTTTATATTTTCATATCCTATTGATTTCGCACTTGAAATAATTTCGATAAAATTAGGATGGATAGTAGGTTCTCCTCCGCTTAATACTAAAATTGTATATCCTAAGTCGAAATATTTTTGTAGATTTTTATTAATAATATTAATTGGAAGATGTTTTTTAGTAAGTTCTTTTTCTGAAAAACAAAATATACAATTACTGTTGCATTTTTCAGTAATAAGAAAATGGATTGCTTTTTTAGAAATGTTATCTTTTATATCCGTTTGAGTAGTTATGTGAGTATCGGGATTTATTTTTTTATGGTTTTTCATTATGATTTCCCGTTACTTTTAATATAATTTCTTTGGGATCTTCAAAAACAGGAAAAAGCTCAGCATCACCAAAAAGTTCAGAGTATTCCATACAGACTCCGGCGCAAATAGGATTCATTTTACAATTCTTGCAGGCTTCTCCTTTATATCTCCTTTCATCTCTTGGATCATGTAATTCCATATAAATATCATCATGTTCTTTTTCAATAAAAATACATCGATAGCTTTCTTCTTTTATTATTTTTCTTGTTTCAGTGGAAAATTCTTCAAATCCTTCCATATAGCATAAAGGAACTCTTTCTATTCTAAATGTTTTATTTTTATTTTTTAATAATTTTACGGTTTTAGATAGTTCTAACTCTATATCAATTAATCTAGCTATTATTTCTTTGTGGTACCATGCCCTGCTTCTTAAATTTTTATCAGATTCTCCGATATCTAAATTATTAAAAACGTAATGATTTATTTGTGGAAATTTTTTAATTAAATATCCTATAAAATCTGAAAGATATTTTATATTGATAGAATTTATTGTTGTATTTATATTTACATCCAATTCTTCTTCTATGCAATTTGCAATTCCTTGAATCGTTTTTTCAAAATGTCCTTTTTTATTTGTTAAGAAATCAGAATCTTTACTTATATGAGAATGAATTGATATGTGAAGATGATTAAGGCCTGCTTTTTTTAAATTTTTTACATAATTTAAATTTGAAAGATTTACGCCATTAGTGATTATTTTTGGTTTAAGCTCTAATTGTTTTGCAAGAGAAATAGCTTCAATCAAAATTGGGCTTACAGTTGGCTCTCCCCCGCTAAAAACAATTTCATTAGTACCTTTATTTTTATAAAAGCGTAATCGTTTTTCTATCTCCTTGATGTCGAGTTCTTTATCAAATGCAGGATTGGAGCAGAAAATACATTCGTTGTTGCATTTTCTTGTTATTTGCATATAAGCAGAACTTCTTTGATTATTTTTCATTTTTTCTTCCATTTTAATATTGGTTTCAATTCTTTAAATCCATATGTCATAAGATATTTTTGGAAAATACCTTCACATTGTTCATTAAAAATACATTTTTTACATCTAAGACTTTTTATTTTTTGATGTCCTATATAATATTCAGTTATTTTTGTAATATCAATATTGAAATTTTCGTCTAAATAATATTTTTTAATTTCTTCCTTGTTATCTGTTTTTATAAATTTATGATATTTTTTATCAATAAAGCAGTGTGGAATATTTTTTATTGAAGGGTTGTTTGTTTTTTCAATAGCATTATAAAGATGGGGCAAGATGTCTCTTATTCTGGGTACAATAAATTCATAATTTTGGTAATCATGAGCTGGTGCTACTAGAGAGAAAACAGAATTATCGGGATAATTTTGTGATAATTTCGTAAAATTTTGTCTTGTTATTGTAATTTCTTTTTCATGAGGAGTTATTGGCCTTTTTTCAAATTTTAAAAGTTTATTTTTTTCTGAAACAAATTTGCAAAATGGGTTTAGACAACACAAAGAACATCTCTCTCCATGGCATTTGAGTGGTATGTTTTTTGATAAACTATATTCAAAGTCTTTTTTTCTGCCATTTACTTCATCAAACAATTTATAAGGATCTTGGATAAGGTCTTCATTGTTTTCTAGATATTGAGGAGGAAATCTATTTGTCCACAATACAGCTCCATATTTTTTAGCTATATCAAAACCCTTATTTATATTTTCTATATTACTTCCTATATCATAAAATAATATATCTTTATTTTTCATTGCATTTCCAAAAGGCATTATTTGTAGGATATCAAATTCCCTTATTCCTAAATTTAAAAGAAAAATAATTATTTCTGGGAAATATTTTACATTTTTTTTATTTAAAACAATATCTGCACTTACAATTAAATTTCGAATACTTAATGCGTTTTTAATACCTTTAACTGTTTGTTCAAAACTACCTTTGACGCTTGTGAGCGAATCATGAATTTCAGGATTGTGTCCGTGAATGGAAAAAGTAATTTCATTTAACCCAGCCTTTATAGCTTTTTTTAAAAAAATAGGATAAGAAAACATTCTTCCGTTGGTGATGATTTGTATTTTTTTATAACCGCTTTCCCTTCCTAATTTTATTATTTCTATAAAATTAGGGTGGACTGTGGGATCTCCTCCGCTTAGTACTAGGCGAGTGCATCCTTCTGCGAGTCCTGAATCAAATTCCTGTTTTATTTGAGATAAAGATTTATGGAATTTATTTTTTATATCTCCATCTAGGCAGAAGATACATTTGTTGTTACACATGGCTGTTATACCAACCCATTTGCGTTTTTCAAAAATGGCATTTTTTTTTATGAAATTTTCAACATCAACATTTTCTTTTTGTAATTCATTGATTAATTCATTGATATATTCTTTTGTTTTTTCGCACTTTTCTGAGCATGGAACATAGGGAATTAGGTTTGATTTTTCTACTTTTTTATTTATATTGTGAGCTTCTACGCAGCATTTCGGATAACCTAGTAATATCCCGAATTCCTTGTTTCTTTTTGTTATATCATATTCTTTCCCCTTTTTGGCGATGTCTTTATCTAGGGAAATATATGTTAGCATGGAATTTGAGAGTCTGTCTTCTGGTGTTTCTTCGGAATATTTTGATCGTTCTTTTAGGAAGTCAGTGTAAGATATGGATTCTACGAATAGACTTTTTTTTCCACAAGCTTCTTTAAATTCTGAGAATAATTCCATAGGTATTTCTAAATGAGATAATGGTTTCAGTTTTTTTAGAACAGGAAATATTTCTGTATAATAGGTACTTATTTCTGTTAATTTCATTTTATAGCTTTAAACTCCTTATTTCCTCGTTTTTCTGGGTATTCTTTCCATGGGCCTTCACATGTGTTGTTAAATTTACATTCTTTACATTGCTCAAATTTTTTCTTTCCGGATTCTTTTCTCTGTCTTGTAAAATCATTCGTGTTTTGAAAATCTTTTCCTCTTATTTCTGTTTGAGGAATATAATTTTCCGAAAGATATTTTTCATAACCATTCATTAAACAAGGGGTTAACGCTTCTGCCATGCAAGTAATATTTGCTTTGATTCCAATATCTAAACCTTTTTTTATTTCTGTTGAGGCAAGAGTGATATTCGGCATGATATTATCAAAATTTTTTAAGGCGTTTCCCATCGCATGGACGAAAGCAAATTGAAACTGATTTACCTTTAATTTAACAAAGAGTTTTGCGATTTTTTCACAGTCGCGATAATTTGGCTTAACTATCACCGTATTAGTGACCACCATTTGATTGAGTTTTTTTAAGTTTATTATTCCCTTTACAGTTTGATTAAAACTTCCTTTGGATTGTGTTAAATAATCGTGTTGTTCCTCGCAATAACCATGAAGAGCTGGGGAAAACTGGGTTGCTCCTGCCTTGATTGTTTTTTTACAAAATTCAAGATTGGCAAACATTCTGCCATTTGTTTGAATTTGAATTTCTTTGTATCCTAATGTTTTTGCTAATTTTACTATATCAAAAAAATCTTTTCTTATTGTAACCTCTCCCCCTGTTAAAACGACTTCATCACATCTTTTTCTGCACTCTATTAGGTTTTGTTTTATTTCTTCAAAGCTTCTATTTCCTTTGCATTTATTGTCTGCTTGTACACAAAATCTACAATTGTTATTACAAAGGAATCCTGTTTTTATGTCGACCCTTTTCATTAATTTAAATGTGAAATCCTCTTTATAAATATTTAAGGGATAAAATATGTATTTGCAAATATTTTTAAAGAATATTCTCTAATAAAATATATGAGGGGAAAGGTTATTTGTTTATTTGTTTTGGCATTTGCACTTAGTGTGATACCTAGCGTTTCTGCAATTGATACTAATGTTTATGGTTACGAATGTTTATCGACTGATTGTAGCGATTACCAAAACTTAAAGACGAATACCTGTGCCACTTCTACATGTAGTGTTTCTGGATTTGTTGTGGAAACTTATTGTGATAATGCTAGCGTTGGAAATGTGTTTAGATATAGAGCTTTTGCAACTAATACAGTCCTGACGGATATTTATGATCCTTTAAATAGCAATGTTATGGCAAAGGGATATTTAGCATTTATTTGTGGGGAATATTATGTTGATCAGGATGGGGATGGCTATGGTATAGAACCTATTATTTATGGAGATATTGCTTCTGGATATCCTGTAGGCTATGTTAGTCCTTTATTATACCAGGGAGAAGATGTTTTAGATACTAATCCCTATATAACTTCTGTGTATCCACATTGGACAGATATGGCTGGAAATAAAATCAATAGGGCAAATTTAGGAGATATGGTTAAAATGGTTATTGCTGAGATTCCTGGATTTTCCAATTTTGAGATTTTTGAAAAAGATAATCTATTTAATGATCAAATTAGGATAGTGCCTGGGAGCGTGAAGGATAATAATCTTATTGGAATTTGGATAATAACAGAGAAAGATTTAGAACCGACAAGTGATTATGACGAATTTAAATTTATGGTTGGTGATGTTATTAGTGAGAATTTAAAAATTAATTTCCATCTTGCGTATGACTCAGATGGCGACGGATTGTCAGATGGTGCAGAAGGAGAAATAGGAACAGATTTTGATGACCCTGATACAGATAATGATGGTTTTAGTGATGGTGATGAATATAATCAAGGTACTGACCCCTTAGATTCTAACAATCATCCTATGCCTACAGAGGGGGACTCAGACGGGGATGGATTATTAGATGACGAAGAAGCAGAAATAGGAACAGACTCAAACAACCCTGATTCAGATGGTGATGGTTTTAGTGATGGTGATGAGGTTAATCAAGGTACTGACCCTTTAAACCCTAATGATTCTCCACAATTTGTAGATCCTCAATTATGCGATTTAACTTCTGCTGAGTGGGGAGTATTAGAAACTGTTGAAGGGGTTTCTGTTGAATTGAATGTTCAGGGAACAGAGTTTTGTGATGGAAAGGAGATTAAATTTGAAGTTTTTGAAGATGAACTTGTAGGTAGAGATCCTGCAACAACAAATCCTAATGATGTATCTTTTGAAAATATAGAAGGTATCTGGACTGCAACAGGAACATGGATTGCTGAATGGATAGATGATGGACTTCTACAGGGACATCCAGAGTATGTTTTCAAAGCAAGTTTAGTGTCTAACTCCTTTGAATTTATAGAGAATGATGATAGGAGAAAATTAATAGTTTTACCAGGTAGTGGAATAGATCCTTGTCCTTTTATAAGTAGCTGTTCTGATTATTTCGCTGAAAGTGAATGTATTAGTGATGGATGTGAAGTTGCTTATGGTAATGTTCAAACGAATAACCCTCTTATAACTTGTGGAGAAGAAGGAGTTAGTTGTGGGTGTGCTTGGCTTTCTGGTACTTGTAAACCTTTTTATAAAGTTCCAGGTGATGGTTATATTGGAACATGTATTAATGAAGAATCTACTAATAATAATTGTAATAATGGTTTTTTAAGTTATAGTTGGATATCAAATTGGACATGGGGAGAATTTAATGGGTGGGATGAGTGGCAAGATGGTCCTTCTGGTGATGTCAATGATTATGTCTTAGATGGAGGGAAATATTATTATGACTCTTATGGAGGATTTGTTGCCTGTCAAGATGGAAGTACTTTAGTTGAATGTACAGCAAGTATACAAGTTGGATTTT
>CAZRAT010000018.1:0-7289 GCA_964598185.1 Candidatus Woesearchaeota archaeon
CTAAGACACATCCCTGTCGCGGATGATACCCGGGTTCAATTCCCGGCGTGGGCGTCTTAGTCTTTTGTTATTTTCAAGAGTTTTTTTTGTTCAAGAAAAGTCCAAGATTGTTTTAAAAACGACTTGGTTACAAAAAGAATGAAAATAGATCCTTACAAACATAAAGAAAAATACTTGAAATGGAAAAAGCAAATTAATGGAATAATTTTTTAAGATTACTCCTTTCTATGCCATGACTGATCATACCAATTTATTTTAATAAATGTTTTGTTTAATAATTATCAAAAAGATTATAAATTAAAATAAATTCTCTTTTTTATGAAAGATAGAATAACCAAAAAGGATGGCACAGAATATGAACTAGAATGGATAGAAGAAACAAACTTTGACGAAATTTCTTCAGTAAGGCAAGTTTATGCCTTCATTTTTAATGAAGAAGGTAAAATAATTATTGTTAATTCTGCAGCAAGTTGGAGATTACCTGGGGGCAAACCAGAAACACAAGATTTAGGAATACAAGAAACTCTCCTAAGAGAAGTTGAAGAAGAAGCAGATATAGAAATTAAAAATATAATTCCTTTAGGATATATTAAAGCCACTAAACTAAAAGGTAATAAAGAAATAGAATATCTTTTAAGATATATTGCAGATGTTTCAAAAATTAATCCTCAAACAAAAGATCCTGCAATAGGAATTGTAAATAATCGGCTTTTTATTAATCCAAAAGATTTTTTAAAATATTGTAAATGGAGAAAATTTGGAGATTCTATCAAAAAAAAAGCAATTTCTAAATGGAAAAAAAGTAAGGAATTATAAGAGATTTTTTATTTCAAAAATATTTTTAACCTTATAATTTGATATCCCCTTTGATTCCTTGCCCAAAAAAATAGTTTTTATACCATATTTTTTCGGAATAATTACATCTACAAGATATTCATCCCCAATCATTACTGAATTTTTTGCATCTATGTTTAAGGTTTTCAATACATAGGGATACAATTCTCCTTTTTTCCTCAGATCCATATCTCCACCACTAAAAATTCTCTTAAAATATTTTTTTATCTGGAAGTATTCTAAAATTTTGTTTATCCATATTAAAGGAGCATCACTTAAGATAAAAAGATTATTATTTCGGGACAATTCTAAGAAGAAAGGGGACAATTTATCATTTTTTTGGATATGGTGTGATGGGTCCATATCCCATGCAAAATTGAGATATTCGTTCCGATCTAGACCATATTCTTTTTGGAAACCAGTACTTAAAATGAAGTTATACTTTTGAGCGACAAAATTATACATATTTCCTGCTTGTTCTTCACTTACTTTTAATTTTTCTGAAATAAATTGTATAGATCTCTTTTTCAAATCAAGATATATTGAGGTATCTCTAAAAGAATTTTCATTAAATTCATAAAGAGTTCCATCCAAATCAAACATCATTATTTTATTACTCATTTTTAAAGATAAAAGGTTTACAATATTTTAAAACTTCTTGATGAATTTCTTCTAGAGAATTTGTAGCATTTATTAAATAAACATTTTTTCTATCTCTTAACTCGGAACAGGTTTCATTAAACAAGTCGTAATGACTAGAAATTATCTTGGTTTTAAAATCACATTTTTCGGGATTGCATTCTTCTTTAGAAATTCTATTTAGTAAGGTTTCCTTAGGGGCATCCAATATAAAAGTTAAATCAGGCATAATAATTTCGACTTGCCTATTGTTCGGATCATAAACCTTTAAAGATTCATCCAAACTTACTGTTGAATCTATTTGTTTACAAAAAAAGAATCTAGAAATAAATGTCCGATCCATAAGCATTACTCCTAAATTTTTATTTTCTTTTCTCATTAAATTGGGTAATGTCCTCTTTCCGATAATTTTAGCTTCACGATTTAATCTTTGGTATTTAATATCTGCCTTTTCTTTTTTTTCTCCAATTGATATCGGTTCTTGTTTAAAATATGCCAAGTTTCCTTGCCACCAAGTAGAATGAAGGTCGTATGGGGCCAAATTCATTCCCGCTCTTGATCCATCCCCCCTAGTAATAAGAGAAGGTATGCCTCTTTCGATTAAATACTTTGAAAACATCTTTATCTGAGTTCCTTTTCCAGCCCTATGTAATCCTTCAAAACCTATTGTTAAAATTTTATTTTTCATTTTTTCCTAAAAGCATATCTTTTATTTATTTCTAGATTTCCAATTGACGGAAGAAAAGAGGCTAAGCGGTTAGTTAAAGATTCACTTTTGACTTCTCCACGAGTAATCCTTTTAAGAGAAGGATAAATAACTCTAGATATAAAGTAATATGGAGTAGTATTATCTTTTGCATCCACAATATCGAAATGTTCTTGAGTCATTTCTCTAAGGGTCCTATCTTCTAAAAGATGTGCGTGTCTGGGGTATTTGATTTCTTCTAATCCAAATTTTTTTCTAAGGGCGTTTAGATTTTGGTAACCTTCTAAAAACAAATCTTGAATATATAATGTTCCTCCCTTCTCCAAAGTTCTTGCACATTCCGCTATTACTAATTCTTGTTTTCTTTGACTAGGAAGATTACTTAACGAACGCTTAGAATAAATTAAATCGAAATAATTGTCATCAAATCTAAGTTTCTCCATATCTGCTACTTCAAAATGAAATTGTTTTAGTTTATTTTTAATGGCTAATTCTCTTGCATTATTAATTGCACTTTCATTAAAATCTATTCCATAAAACTCACAATTTTCTCCAGGATTTATGTGTGGTCTGCTCCAACCATTACCACACCCTAAATCTAATATTCTTTTAGTTTTAGTTTTTGAAATGAAATTTTTTAGTAATCTGTTTTCCCTTCGATTAAGGTATACATCTGGAGTAGAATATTCTTCTGTCTCTCCGCATTTGTTAGACCTTACATCCCAAAAATCTTTTGTAAATGCTTTTGAAGTATCTTCTAAAAATAATTCTGGAGAATTTTTTATTTTTTGAGAATAATCTATTAATTTTTTAAATTGTTTTTCATTTACTCCTGCAGACATATTTTGTAAACCACAAAAAGGATAAGTTATAACTAAGGGGCCTTCGAACCCATTATTTTTTCCAGAATAATCTATAGATATATTTTCACCTTTTGAAAAAGCCTCCACAACAGAATCAAAATCACCATAATATGCAACTAGTTGTTCTAGAGGAAAACCTCCTCCAACATCTCTTCCGTAAACTCCTGCATTTTTAAAAAACATTTTTGTAAGAAGAACATCTTCTTTTTGTTGGGGTCCAAGATATTTTTTTGTGAAGTCTGGATGAAACATTAGATCCCCTTCTATGCTGGTTGAAGGAGAGGATTTTGCATCTACTCCCCCTATTGCTAAATCATACCCTAGGTAATTTCCTGTAAAGTGATCTCTAACAAATCTACATCTTTCAGTAAAATTAATATTTTCTAGGGGGGAATTAAGTCCCCCCACTTTTTCTCTAAAAACATCTTTTTCAAAAGGAGCCAACAATATAACTCCATCAATATCTTTTTTTAATTTTAGGCATAATCCTGTTTCCGCAGATCCAATAAATTTCAAGCCGTGATAAGAATCTACATTAGAGAATTGTGCATCTATAGCTTCTTTTAAACTAGATTTGCATTTTTCTAATTCTTCTAATCTTCTTTTAGAATATGAGATTCTTCTAACAATTTCAGAATATATATTTTCACGACTCATTATGTAGATTGGTATTTTTTCCATTCATTTAATTTCGCTTTAACTTTTCCAGACTCAAGAAGATCTTGAGCAGAATAAAAACCATCTCTTATTGATTTCTCCTTACCTGCTAAATAGATACCTGCGCCTGCATTTAGGGATAAAATATCTCTTATGGATCCTTTTTTGTTACCTACCAAAACTTCCCAGAGCATATCCGCACCTTTTTTCACATCTCCTGGATGAGCGATATCTTGATAAGAAATATGGGGTAGTTTGTGTTCAGAAGGATTAAAAATATATTCTTTACGTTTATTATTTCTTTTTTCTACTATTAAAGTTGGATCGGTTAATGAAATCTCATCTATGTTCGGGTTAAAGGAAAGAAGATAATTATCACATAATTTTTCAAGAATAGGTTCTATTGTTCTTAGATGCTCTTCTTTTATACAACCTAAAACCTTATATGAGAGATCGATAGGATTACAAAGAGGACCTAAGTAATGCAGAGGACTTCTTAGCCCAGCTCTTTCGCCCAAAGGTACTATTTTAGAAAAATCAAAATATCCTATTTGAGCTTTTTCAACAGAAGATATAACTTTACCTACATCAGCATTTGTATCAATCCCCCAGTTTTCCAGAACATTTCTACTTCCACTATTTGTTGTTATCCCTTTTGAACCAATTTTTAGAGTATTGATACCGGAAGTAGCAATTATCACTGCAGAAGCTGTTCCAATATTAAGTGTTTTTGTCCACCCGCCACCTGTTCCAGCATTACATAAAACTCCCTCCAATGAAGACTCTGTTGGAATTCTTAGGGCTTTAATGAAATTAGCACATTCATTAATATCTATTCCATTTATTCTATTACGGGTTTCCATAGCTGTTAAAAAAGACACAAATTGTAAGCCATTTAGTTTTCCTTCCCTCATTCGCTCTACCATTGTGGACAAATCAGAGGGTTCTAGGTACTTCCCATCCATTATTTTCTCTATAATTTTGATTGGCATTTAATCATTATAAAGTAATAACAATATTTAAATATTGTGGTTGCGTTTAAAATAGATGAAAATAGTAAGAAATGATTCTGGGAAAGAATTAGATATGTTGTTAGTAAATATCATCTAAACAAGTAATATTTAAAAATAAAGTTTTATAAGATAAGCTATGGAAAAGAAAAAAATAATTGAACTTTTTGAAAAGGTGCAAAAAATACATTATAAAGTATGCAAATTTGAAAAAGAAACTATTAATGAATCTTTAAATGAAGGAGATTGCAGGCATAAGGCAGAATTATTAAAAAAGTTATTAGAAAAAGAAGGTTTTGAAGTTAAAAAACAAGATGTGGTTTTTGATTGGACAGATTTGCCTTTTCCAAAAGATGTTAGAAGTATATTGAATGAATCGGATACAGTATGGAAGCATGTAGCATTAAAAGTTAAAATTAATGATAAATGGATTAAGGTAGATCCTACTTGGAGTCTAGAGTTAAAGAAAAAAGGATTTCCAGTTACTGAAAACTGGGATGGTATTTCAAATACAAAATTAGTTACTAACGGAAAAGTAGAATTTTATGATAAGGGAGAATCTGGTATAAAACCAAATATTGTAAAAGCAGAAGCTCATAAGTTTGCTTTAGCACTTAATCACTTTGTATCTTCTTGAATTTTTATTATTGTTTCATCTATAAATTTGATCATATTATTTAGGGCATCACCATAAATCCCTGCAATATGGGGGGTGATTATAACATGCTTTGATTTAATTTTAGACGGAGAAATATCTTCTGAATATACATCTAAAATTGCTCCAAAAAAATATCTTTCATGAACTTTCTTTAGAATAGCTTTTTCGTTAAGAATCCCTTTTCTAGATAAATTTACAATAATTGCTCCTCTTTTAATCAAATCTGTTTTATCAAATAATGCTCCCTTAGTATCTGAATTTAAAGGAAGAGCATTAATTAAAATGTCTGTTTGAGGAAGAATTTTATCTATTTCCTGCAAGTTAATTGTAGAATTGCCCGATGTTTTATTTTTTTTCACAATATAAAATTTGCATCCATATTTTTTTAATTTATTATGAATTAATTTTCCAATATTCCCAAAGCCTAATAAAGTTACACTTTTGTTTTTAAGAAATTTATCTGCCTTACTGGGAATAAGGGTTTTTAATTTATCTAAAGCATAATTACTTACCCCCTCAGCAATTATACGTTTATTCTGATATAATTTAATCCCTTTTTTATTAAGTTTCTCTATTGGGATATTCTCAGTTCCAGATGTAGGAATAATTAAATATTTTAAATTCCGCAAAGAATTTAATTCTTTTTCTGTTAAATAGTTGGTGATTAAGATTTCGGCAGAATTATCTAATTTTTCTTTTTTAGAATACTCTGCAACAAAATTCCGTTTTTTTAATCCTCTCTCCAAGTGGTTTACCTTCCATTTTGAAGGAGGTTTGATTCTGATAAAAACTTTCATAAATCTTAATAGATATGAAAATTTATAAATCTTCATTAAATTGTATATTCATGGGAGATCTTAATTGGTATTTTAAATTGAAGGAAATAATGAATCCTGTATTCACACAAGAACAATTTAAAGAATACATAAAAAGACATAAGCAAAAATTAAAATTTTATAAAAAATTTATTAAAGGTAAAAAAATATTAGATCTTGGATGTGGTTTTGGTTACAGTGCTGTTTCACTCTCTTATTTGGGATATAATCTTGTTGCAGTAGATAATAATGAAAAAGTCATTAAGATTATTAAACAAAATGCTAAGAACTTTGGAAGAGAAATAAAAATCATTAAGGATGATGTTTTTAATATAAATAAAAAATTTAAAAAAAATTCTTTTGACGCATGTATCTCTGGAGGATTACTTGAACATTTTAGAATAAAAGATATTCAAAAGTTAATACGAAAACAGTTTTATTTAGCCCCCATTGTTATTATAGATATTCCTATATGTTCTAAAAAATCAAAGTTAAAAGACTATTATCAAAATTTTTCAAAAAAGATCTGTAAAGATGGGGTTTACAGAAATCTTTGGAACAAAAATTATTGGATTAACCATATCCTTAAAGATTTTGAAGTTATTTATTCTAAGGTTAGTTTATCTTCAAAAAATACTGGGAGATTCGAGAAATTAACTCTTGTCTTAAAAAAATAACCAGAGGATTGTATCACTTTTAATACCCTCATTAAATTTGTCTTTATCTGTATCATAAACAATTTCTCCTTTTGCAAATTTAATGGGATAACATAGATTTTTCTGCACCCACGGGGTAGCAACCAATTTTTAAAAAAGAATTATACGTGTATATTCTAAGATAAATAAAAGGGTGTTAAACAAAAAACAAACCGCTCGGCGTGGATATGGTTCCAATCCAAAACTTATTTAAAGGATAATCCCATATTAATTTTACTTGACTTCGGTTAAGGTTATCTGACTTCGGTTAGGTAAGGAAAGATGTGAACTTCGGTTTGTGTCTTTCCATTTATTTTTTTAAACTCCCTGTGTAAATACCTCAAGTTACTCGTCTCTCGGCGTGGGCGTATAAGAGATTATTTAAACCCTTAAAAATTATTTATTTTATCGG
>CAZRAT010000019.1:0-5334 GCA_964598185.1 Candidatus Woesearchaeota archaeon
TAAAATCTACTTTGTAATTTTCCCCAAGAGGAGTAAAAGGTTGTGAAGTGCCTTTAGAAT
Source organism: Candidatus Woesearchaeota archaeon (assembly GCA_964598185.1). Lineage (GTDB taxonomy): Archaea > Nanobdellota > Nanobdellia > Pacearchaeales > GW2011-AR1 > JAGLYK01. The sequence goes on from CAZRAT010000019.1 coordinate 61, forward strand.
TTTTCGTGACATTTCCCTTATTAATTAAAGGAATTACATCTGTCCCGTCTTCTAAGACAATTTTTAATTCATAGCCTTGAATTGGCCTATCTCCCTCAACTTTCCAACTACTTTCAATTATCTCTGTCAATGTAGAACTTAAAACAGCACAACTTTCTCTTTCGTCTAAACAAATTTCTCCATCAACACACGCAGAGATTAATTTTTGAAGGGGCAGATAATTTTCTCTATAATTCCCGCAGTCTGTAGTGTATTGCAAAAATGACTGGATAAAGCTTTCAACTTCATAACTTTCAACTATTTCTTTTTGCGGATTTCTTAAAGATAAACCGAGAAAAATTAATCCAATGACTGCAACTAAAACTATAATTAGGACAAATCCAATCATCTCTTCCTGCGCCTTCTTAGGAATCATTCTTGAACCTCTTGCCAATCTTTGTAACTTACCAGTATTTTTGCTAACTCACACTTGTCATAAACTTCTCCATTAATTAAATCCTTTCTACACAAAGAAACAAAATTAGAATGTTCTATGTGTATTTCTTTTGATTGTAAATTTATAATATGACAATCAGGATAATTTCCCAAAGTACAGATTACATCTCCTTCAGGATAGATTTTCATTATTTCTATGTTTGTTTCTCTCCCCCAAAAATTATCATATTCATCTATGTTTTTTTTCAGCATCATCACCTTATCAGCATCAATACAATTAGTTTTAAGATTCCCAAATGATTTTCCGCATGAAAACTCTGGAGAATTTGCAATTCTTGTTACAAGAAGCATAGCATTTTTTTCTTCAAGTTCTGTTGCTGATTCTTTTAATCCTGAAAATTTCAAAGTCAACACAAGCATTCCAACCAGCACAAAAAATAATGTAACTGCAAGCAGCATAAACACCATTTGCTGTATTTTTAATTGGGCTCTTTTATTAATCATTTTGATTTATACTCTTCTTAATTTTGATTACCATAATCTACATTCGGCAAAGTTATTTAGATCATTAATTTCATCTGCAGTATCACTAACTAATTTAAGATTTGCAGAACTTCCTAAACTTTCTGCAGTATTTTTTAATTTCAACAAATTCAAATTAGAATTACATCCAACATTAGAAACAAAATTCGCTTTATCTTCATATAACAAGGCAAGGTTCGCAACTCTTTGCATTAATCTTTTCACTTGACATTCATAATCTCCACTATCTGAAAAAATCGCTGCATACATTAAAGAATCATCATTAAAATACATCTTGCTTCCGTCCTTCATCACATATTTCGAATTATAATTAACTTCAATATCACAAGAACCACTAAAACAAATTTCAACAGAATCCTCTCGGCAATTTTCTGTAACAAGATTTTTCTGGTTCAAAAATTCAATTTCTTCTTCAATATCTTCTGGAGCATTCTTGAAACAATATTCTTTTTCAGAAGAAGTCATATAAATTAAATCAGTAACCTTAAACCCTAATTCAAACGGCTTGGCAAAAATGTAGAATGATTTACCTTCAGGATTTTCAGAGAAAATATATTTATTTATGAATCTAACTTTAATATCTGTATTAGTCCATTTGCCAAAGCTCTTTTGCGAGAGGTTTATAATTTGCCCACCAAATTTATTGTCTTCTTCGCATTTTGTGTTAATTCTTGTTTCAACAGGCAGAGTCATTATTGTAGATTTCGCACTTTCAAAACCAATCTCAACAGGATTCAACAAAACACCTATTTCTTTTCCGGTTTTTGCGTCCAGAGCCACCTGCTCTGTGCCGATTAATTTTGAGGTCATAAAAATAGCAAGAAACAAAATAAATGCTCCAGCAATAATTGCAAAAAGCCAAGTAAAAGATATTTGTAAATAACCTTTTTTCATAAAAAGATAAGAAGATTAAGACTTATAAATTTAATCACAAAACTTAAAAAGTATCTAATATTAAAATTTTTAGAGGTGGTGGTACTTCAGAAGCCTAATTCTGAGAAAGCAATGGAAAGTAAAACTGAACCGAGATTTGGTGAAGAATTGAAATCCGAGATAGACTTTTGTAATGAATATTATTTAAATTTGTTAGGTTATAAACCAGAAAAAACTAAACTGCAAATTTTCCAAGAGAGACAATGGAATTCTTTTTGTGAGAGAGTTGGATTGGAAGAAAATTCTTCAGGAGTTTATTTACCAAGGAATCAAACAGCATTTATCAAAGGAGAAAACCCTTTAACTTTGTTCCATGAATATTTTGGACATGGATTGTTTTGTGAGAGAACACAAATAGGACAGAGATTAGTTAATCTAGAAAAAGAACTATTAAAAGAAGAACAGCAGGAGTTTGATGGAAAGGAATTTACATTAGAAGATTTGAAAAAGTTTAGAAAACAAAATCAAACATTTTTTAGTTTGGATAATTTTAGGAAAGAAAATTTAACACAGTATGAATCGTTTGCATTTTGGACAGAATATCTGCTTTCTGAAAAATTAGGAGCTGATGAAAAATTTGGAAGGAGATATGATGAATTTTCTTCTGATGATAAACAATTAGTCGAGGGTGCAATTAATTTTAGTGAGCAGTATGGAGAGTTAGCGACTTTCCATGGATTCGGTTTTTCATGTTTGAAAAGCGAAACATATATAGATGAAAGGAGGTATAAACTAATATGAAACTTGAACAAAGTTTGTATGAAGCCAGACCTTTTGAAGAATTGAGAGTTTATCAAGTTGGAGATTTGGAAAGTTTGAGTGCTACTGAATTATATTGGATTCCAATTGAGAAATCTACTATGATTAAATTTGGTATGGTTGAAACACCTATGATGAAATCTGGTCCCGTGGCTCCTAGTGCTCCTACACTTAAAGTTAGACCTTTAAGTACTATGGATCTACATATCCATCAAAAAGGAGACCTTATCAATAGTGCTAATATCAAACCTCATGGTGCAAAGGATGGAGAACCACTAACGAATTATGAAGCTTGCATGGCAGATTTATATGCCGGTTTGCTTAAAAAGAAGACACTAATCTTCCCAGACAAGAAATAAGATGGCCTCAAAACTTAATAAAAATGAACTTAGAAAGGAAATCATAAATTTGTATGAGAAGTATTTATCTGGAAAAGATATAATTTCTGAAGCACAAAAATATTTCATGGATTATTCTGGAGCAAAAATGTTCTTAGATGAAACCTTGAATGGTGCTATTGGTTATTTAGAAAATATTGGTTGGGGTTTAAATCCACAGGAAAATATTGCTAAAGAAATTTTTGAAAACCTCCAAAAAGAACAAGATTGATATATTCTTATTGAGTTATATTTTTGCCTGAGCAGAGTGTACCAACAAGCAAAAGAGCACTAATGGTTCGGCCGCACCACTTTTGATGAGGATTTGAACTCTGAGGGGCACTTTTTTATCAAAAATAGTATTAAAATTCTTGAATTTATCTTTCCTAAAAAATCTGAGAAGGTTTTGCAATTAAATTACACTTGTCTGGAAATGGTTTGTTACCATAAGCGTCTTTACATTTAATGTAGAAATTTACTGCTGTGTCCCAATCAGTATAATGGCTTGTTTCGTCTATGTTGTTCATTTTTATCCCGTCTTCAAAAGTATAACTGCAACTTGTTGTGTCGTAAACACATTCGGCTTCTTCATTGGTTAATAATTTTAAATATTTGTCTTCATGATAAACTCTAACAACTAATGGACTTAGAGAATCAGTTTCCACGTCGAAGTTTATTGTTGTCTCGTCGGTGTTTCCTCCAAGGTCCAGACATTTTATAAAATATTCATAGGTGCCTGTGTTAAACCATAATTCTTGAGTGTGTTGGTAAGAATTTGTATTGCCGAACAAAATATAACTGCCTTCTGTTCCAGTGTCGCTGTAATAACATGCTGACTCTCCGTCACTATATCCGGCAGATGTTTCAACTTCCAAAACCACTTGAACAATATCTGTTGAGTCTTTTATTGTTTCTTCATTTGGCGAGATAAAATCAATCACTAAAGGTTTTGTTCCAAGTAAAATAAATCCTTCTTTTGGCTGGCTCTCAGCATTTACATTTTCAGATAAATCCTTGCATCTAAAATAAAATTTATTCTCGAATTCATTTTTCAATCCTGTTAATGTTGTGGTGCAAGGATAAAGCATTTGCACATTCATTTGGAATATGTTTTTTGAGCAGGTAAATGAATTATCCATATTTTCATAATCTTTGTCTAAGTAATCCCATTTGCAATCTGCAGGTTCGTTTGTATAAATTTCTAAGTCAATTGAAGATTGGTCAAATGCAATTGGCATATTGTTTAGTAAGTTTGTTGATACAATTAAAGGCGGTGTTGTGTCTGGGCCTTTTTCCACGCAGTACTTGAACACAAAGTTTGCTGTGTTTGCGTTTCCATTTGCGTCCTGGCATCGCGCGTAAACTTCAAAGTTCCCGTTGTTTTGCAATTTTAATCCTTCTGCTTCAAGTGCTTCTGCTCCTGGCAAAACCATAATTTGAGAGTGGTTGTAAGTGAATGAATTGCTGTTCCCAAAATAAAGATTCATCTTTTCAAAATTATCTTCCCTTAAAATAGAAACTTTACATTGTGCGGGCTCGTTTGTGGTTATACCAAAAGTTAAAGGCGTGAACGCCTCGGCACATCCTGAAGCCAATTCATTGTTCTTCACTTTAACTCCTTTGTCCGGAGGAGAAATTGTATTGTCAGGAGAATAAATATAATTATTTAGCAGCGCATCGTTTAATGGTTTCATCACAGGCGGGTTTACGTCGTTTCTATTAACCCATGTGCAACTTTCTTCACCTGTTCCTGGATTTAATAATTGACAACTTTGTCCTAAACTCCGACACTGGTATTCAGAACAAGGGAGCGCACCTTGCTTATTGCACTTCTCGCAATTGCTTCCACCTGTCGGCGCCTGCCAAGGTTCGCACGTGAATGTTTTTGTTTCTGTGTCTTCTTTTACATAAGTGTTATAAAAAATAATTGCTGCGACGACAATTCCTGCACCATAACCATAAACTTGAAGATTTGTCCAACCACTAAATGCTGCTTGAGAACCCCATGTCGCACTATGAAATTGTTCCATTCCACCAACAAGAAGATTGCCTGCCATAATTCCTCCAACCGCTGCCTTTGATAATGAATCAATTAGTGCTTGGTCGTCAGTCAGAAGCCCTCCAAAAAGTTGAATCCCCATAACAACTATTGCTGACCAATATAGTCCTTGCCAAAGATGTCCTGCTACACCTGCACTGGAACTAAATCCTTCTACTGTTGCTCCTT
>CAZRAT010000020.1:0-5178 GCA_964598185.1 Candidatus Woesearchaeota archaeon
TATTGGCAAAGTATTCACTAATGATTTTGCTGCTTTAAACATTGAATTTTTAAAACGATTTTTTTTCATTTTACAATTTCCCCAATTATCTTTTCAAACACTTTCCTATATTCAGGATTTATTTCAACAACAGGTTTCATTTTTATTGTTGAATCAACAAAATCTCTTCTATAAGGAATTTTTCCAATAATAGGAACATTATTTTTTCTTGCAAAATTTTCAATTTTTTTACAAAAACTTTTTTCTAAATCAAATTTATTTATCACAATTCCGTGTTTAATATTAAAATGGCTTGCTAAATACAAAACTCTTTTTAAATCATGCAATGCCGACGGGGTAGGTTCTGTTACCCCAACTATATAATCTGTTCCAACTAAAGAAGCAATAACAGGACATCCAATTCCAGCAGCAGAATCTATTATCATTATTTCGTCTTTTAATTTTTTATTAATTTCATCGGAATATTTTCTAAGCTCTGCTACAATTTCCCCAGAAGCCAACTCACCTAATTTAAGTTCCCCTGTAATTAAATCAATATTATAATTTTTTCCAATATAAATTGTTCCTATTTGTTTTTTAGTCATAGAAATTGCTCCATTTGGACAAGTAACCATACAAGCCTTACAACCAATACAAACATCTTTTACAAAAGCAGGGAATTTATCCTTAACAAAAACAATTGCATTTTGTTTACAAATACTAGCACATTTCCCACATTTTTCACATTTATTAAAATCCCATTTAGGAATTGGTTGATAAACATTGCAATATTTTTTCCTTTTTGCATTCAATAACAAATGATCATTAGGACATTCTACATCAGCATCAACTAACATTACTTTTTTACTTCTTGAAAATTCCATAGCAAGGGAAGTAGCCACTGTAGATTTTCCAGTTCCTCCTTTTCCCCCTGTAATTGCTATTTTCATTTTATTTTCTTGAAATCCTTTTTTAATGTTTCGAGCATATTAGAATTATAAGTTGCAACAGAGGGATGATATAAAGGAATTATTTTTACTTGCCCATTAAGAGTAGAAACTTCAAAAACTTCTCCATGAATTTTGCTAATTCCTTGAAGTTCTTTATCTAAATTAAATTTTTTCATTATAAATCCCGTAGCAAAATTCCCTAAACAACATATAATTTTAGGTTTAATTAATTCTATTTCTTTATTCAAATAATCCTTACAAAAGTTAATTTCCTCTTCTCGAGGATTCCTATTTTCAGGCGGCCTACATTTTAAGATATTAGTGATGTAAATTTCTTCTTTTTTCAAATTAATAGAATTTAAAAGTTGATTAAAAATATTTCCTGCTGCACCCACAAAAGGTTTTCCCTGTTTATCTTCATTAAACCCTGGAGCTTCACCAATAAACATCATCCTTGAATTCAAATTTCCTTCTCCAACAACAGGATTATTTCTTGTTTTCCACAGAGAACATTTTTTACAGTTTAAAATTTGTTCTTTAAGTAATTGAAATTTTTCCATTTTATTCTTTACAAAAAGGACAAGAATTTTTACTTGGAACTCCTTTTACATTTTTCTTATAAAGTTCTGCATGTTCCTTACTACAAAATGCTCGAAGACGTATCCCTGTAAATTCAGGTACTTTTACTTCTTCGAATACTTCTTCTCCTTTATTTATTTTCTTTCCACAATATGTACATTTCTTTTTAAATAAACTCATTTTTAATTTACTTGTTTCTCCTTTTTTATTTTCTCTAAAAATATAATCAGCAAATTCTTGGCAAGTTGAACCATCAGAACGGCCAGTTATAACAATTTTTAGTTTCCATTTAAACTATTCAAAGTTTTTATTTTCATTTATTTCAAACCCACATGCTGAGGACCTGTTGCATTTGTTAATTTTTTTAATTTTCCGTCGATAAATTGTTGCAAGACGTTTTTTATCTTGCCTTCTCCATGATAAATTTCCATTCCAAATTGTTCAAATACTGAAAACGCCCTTGGACCTAAATTTACCGTAATTACAGCGTTAACCTTTTGTTTCGCTACTATCTCGCCTGCAACTATCCCAGCCCCTCCCATTTGTGCCTTTGCTATATTTTCAATTGCTTTAAAATCTTTTACCTTATTATTTTCAATTTTTACAATTAAAAAATAATCACATCTTCCAAATCTCGCATCGACTTCACTTTCTAAATTTTTTCCTGTTGAACTTATTGCTATTTTCATTTATTTTGCATCCTTACATTAATTTTTTATTTTAATAGTATATTCAAAATATTTATCATAAGGAATATTCCACAAACAAGCTTCTTTAATACTAGCTTTTTCAATTATTTTTTTAAACAATCTCATAGAATTCCCATGAGAAGATATTCCCACATTTACCTTATTTTTTTTCATGAAACTTATTAAATTTTTAATAAAAATTTTAACTCTTTTTTCAACCATCTTAAAGGATTCTCCCTTTTTAGGAGGATTATCCCACCCTCTATGCCATTTTTCATATTGTTTTTTTCCATACTTTTCAATAATCTTTTTATGGCTCTTTCCCTCTAAAAATCCATAATTTCTTTCAACCATTCTATCATCTATTATTATCTTTTTACACTCAGGATGATGTTTAAGAACTTCTTTTAATGTATCCTTCGAACGTGATAAAGAAGTTTGAAAAGCGACATCAATTTGTTTGTCTTTTAATTTTTTTGCAATTATTTCTGCTTGTTTTTTACCCAAAAGAGTTAAACGAGAATCTTTTCCCCCAGTAAAAATTTTATTTTTATTGTAATAGCTTTGCCCATGCCTAAATAAATAAATTTTAAGATTCTTCATTTTTTTCTTCCTTTTGATTTTTTTCTTTATCATGCTTTACTGCATTTTGTGGACAAATTTCATGACATTTTTTACATCTAATACATTTTTTCATATCTATTACTGCTTTTCCATTTTTCATGCTTATAGCATCAACAGGACATTCTTCAACACAAATCCTGCAACCAATACACATATTTTCATCTACCCAGGGCATTTTAGTTTTTCCCCTCCATATTTATTTTAATTGCTTCATTTGGACAAGCATGCATACAAGCCCCGCATTTTTTACATTTTTCTGGATATTTAACTATTACTTTTCCATTTTTAATTTCTAAAACGCCAAACGGACAAACTTCCACACAATTTCCACACCCATCACATTTTTCTTTGTTTATTTTTACCATTTTAATTTTTATTCTTTATATAAGGACATTTACTTTCTTCTGATTTTTTATCTAAAACAGCCCTAATAAATTCATTACAGGATTTAAATCCACATTTACCACAATTTAGATTAGGAATTCTTGCTTTCAATTCTTTTCCTTGATTATATCTCTTTAATGTTTCTTCGGAACTTAATATTTTATTTCCATAACAATATCCACATATTCCTGTGGGCATAGAATTTTTCAAAGTAAGAGTACCTTTTACTTCTTTAGATTCTTTTATTTTTTCAGCTACATCTATTGCTCCTTCTCCAGTTAAGCCATTTCCATCAATTATTAAACCATTTTTATTTACTTCTAAAATTTTACTTCTGAATATTTCTCTTTCTGCTTGAGAAATTAAATCTCCTTTTGATACAACAATTACATCTGCATCAGTTAGTAAAGGGCCATATCCAGAGGGTTTTCCAGCTAAAATATTTAAAACATTTACCGCTAAACCTTCATTTACATAAGGAGAACACCTCAAACATAAACCAGCAGTTTCTATAATTATCAAATCTTTATCCTTATGTTCTTCAATTATTTTTGGGATTTCTAGGGCAGCATAATGATCTGGACATGCTTCTCCAGAAATTTTGTTTTCTGTGCTTATTCCAAATTTTTGTTTAATTAATAAATCATCATCTGTATTCAAAACATCAAACTTAACATAATGAATTTTCAAGTCTTTTAATTCTTGGATTATAAATTTAATTGTGCTTGTTTTTCCGCTTCCAGGTGTTCCTCCAAAAATTACAATTTTCATTCTTTTGCTCCTGTTGGCGTACATATTAATTTTAATTCATTTATTTTTTCCCCTTCTCTTATTTCTTCTCTTAGATCTAACATGTATTCATTTATCCATGCAAGATAATTTGCAATTCCTTTTTCCCTTATCGAAGTATGAATTACTTTACTAATTCCCCCATTTTTCATAATAAATCTTTTATCCGTATCTAAAGCAAGAAGAGGGTCGTGTGTAACTAAAAAAATTATCTTACCTTTTTTAATAAGAATCTCAAGAGCTTGTTTTATTTTTATCCCTGCATTTTCTATTTCATCAATTAATATTATTGGAGATTCACTTATATATGCTAAATCTGCTATCATTAAGGCTCTTGATTGTCCCCCAGATAAAATAAGTAGATTAGTTTCTTTTTTAATCTCTTCACCAGTTATTTTATTAGCTTCAGTTATTACTTTTTCTATAATTTTTTCTGTTTCTTCTTTTGTATTGTGTTTTCCTCTGGTAATTATGTGTATTTTTAGAAAATCATAAACAGTTGTGTCTGTCATGAAATTCATATGTTGGGTTAAATAACCAATTATCTTAATAGTTGGATCTGTTTTCAAATTTTTATCTGGTTTTTCTCCATTAATAAGAATTTTTCTTTTAGTTTTTGTTTCTCCATAAGCTAATTTTTCAATATCGTAAAGTAATTGACTTTTTCCTGAACCTGTATGTCCAACTATTCCTATTTTTTGTCCTTCAAGAATTTCTATTTTTTTCTTGCTTTCCTTTTCTTTTTTCTTATTGTATCCAGGTAAAATACTAATGTTTTTAATTTTCATATTCTTTCTCCAAATTTTTATCAAGCCATTCTTTAACTAATTCTTCTGGTAGAACGCCAATAAATTCATCCACCACTTTTCCCTCTCTAAACATTTTTACACTTGGTATTGACATTATACTATATTGCTTGCTTGTTTCAGGAGCCTCCTCAACATTAACTTTAACTAAAATAAATTTGTTTTTTGATTCTTCTTCAAGTTCTTCTAAAATTGGACCTAACATTAAACATGGTTGACACCATTGTGCCCAAAAATCTACAACAATTGTTGTCTCTTTCGATTTCTCTATTACCTTCTCTTTAAAATCTAAATCTGTTACATTCATAACCATTTTATTTTGCTTTTATCCTCGAATCATTTTTTTACCACACTTAGGACATTTCTTATCCATACAAG
>CAZRAT010000021.1:0-5075 GCA_964598185.1 Candidatus Woesearchaeota archaeon
CTTAATTTTAATATGCCTCTTTTTAAAACTAAGATAAAGATAGTTTTTAAAGTTTAATAATTATCCTTTAACTTTTTTTAGAGATTTTTCTAAAAGGAATATTTATAAAACCTTTTTTACTTAGAAGAATATAAAATGAGGTCAATGCCTTTAATTTTAGGAATTTCTTCATCATAAGTATTATTTTCTATAGGAAGGTTGAGAAAGTTGTTTGATTCTTAGATGAAGTAGGGATTGGGAAAAATGTCGCAAAGTTGAGACCGGTATGGTTGTAGTTGGATAACTGGTAAAGATTATAAATGTTCATACAATTAATTAACTATGGATTTAATTGAAATATTGTTTTTGATATTAATTATTCCGCTAGGAATTCTTACAAGTTATAGTGATATTAAACTTGGAAAAATTAAAAATAAATGGATTATAATTTTTAGTGTTATTGGAATTTTTTTGAATTTAATTATTTTTTTGAATTTTTATGTTATTGGAAATTTAAATTGGTCATATGTTTTTGAATTTTTTAGTAATTTGGCTTTAGCGTTTTTAGTTGGTTTTTTGTTTTATTATTTTAATATTTGGTCTGCGGGAGACGGAAAACTTTTTGGAGTATTTGCTATTTTAATACCTCTTTCAATTTATTCAATGGCCTATATAAAATTTTTTCCAGCACTTGTTTTTTTGGTAAATATTTTTTTAATTGCTTTTTTATTTTTAATTGCTTTTTTATTTATTAATATTTTCAAAAAAGGAATTTCTTTTAAGTCTCTTAAAGAAAAACTTTTTATTGGAATGCGTGTAAAAATTTACAAGTTCGCAATTCATATCTTTATAGTTATGTGGGCAATTGATTTATTTTTATGGTTGACTGGTCTTGATGTTAGTTCCTATATGCGGTTTTTTCTTATGTTTATTTTGATGTGGGCCTTAAGGTCTCTTCCATCTAAATATGATAAAATTTTATTGGCAGGTGTTGGTTTGCGAATGGTTTTTGACTGGTCTATTTATTCGTGGGAGTTTTTATTACAATTTTTAATTTATATTTTTGTTTTTCGTCTTTTGATAGGTATTGGATTTATCTTGTTGGAATATCTTTCAAATTTATTTTTTAGTAAAGTAATTAGCGTTAAAAACCTAAAAAAAGGAGTTATTTTATCTGAGGTGATTGTTGTGAAAGAGAAATTAGATAGAAAGACCAAAGATGAATTGTTAAAGAAAAAGATTCAATTTGTAAGATTTAAAAATAAATATTATATTAAATATTCTAAGGATGAAAGTGGCGGTGAAAAAAGTATTTTTAATTCTGGCACATTAAAGACAGAAGATATCAATTTATTAAAAAAAATTGGTTTTAAAAAATATTCTATTAGTGAAATGGTTCCTTTTGCGCCTTTTATTTTTATCGGAGTACTAATTACATATTTATTAGGTGAAACATTAATTAGCTTTGTTGTAAATCTATTACAATAATATTTAAAAAAGAAGTTAGTTCTTATTATTTAATGGAAACTATTAGCTTTGATTTAAGAGAGAAAGATTCGTCGATTGTTGTCAGAGTTAATCCGAAAATTTATCCTTTGCACACAGTTTATTCTGCTTCTTATGTTTTTTTGGATAGGTGTTATATTATACTGGATGGAGATCCTGAAAAAGAAATCTTAGTAGAATTAAAACTTAAGAAAAATTCTGAGCTGGAATTAGGAGTATTGGCCAAGGAATTTTTTAATGAACTTTTGAATTATGCTTTTTATGAGGAACAGTCAAAAAAAAATGCTCCATTAAGAAATACTTTACTTCAGGCTGCTTTGCTTAGTAATATTGGCGTGGAGAAACTTGACGAGAGTCTTGATGATGAAGATTGGTCGGAAATTGAAGATTTAGAAGATGAAGAATTTGAAGATCCTGAAGGTATTGCTGTTCCATGGGAAGAAAAATATGGGCAGTTGGAAGAAGAAAATTCAATTGATTTAGAAGGCGACAATATGGAAGATAAAGCGGTTTTTTCTGATGACTTAGGACAGGATAATTTTATTGATGAACAAAAAAAGTATTCTGATGAGCAACTAGAGGAGAAGGATTAAATGAATTCCTTTTTTGATTATTCTAATTTGAAAGTTCGCTTTAATAATAAGCTGTATAATTTATGTGCTGTTGAAGAATCTTTGAATGCTTTTAAGGAATTTTTTGAATCAAAAATTGAAATTGAGGAAAGTTATATAGTAGTAGAATTAAATTTTTTAGATAAACCGGGAGATATTTTTGCCGTTAGAGAATTTTGTAATTATGTTTTAGGGCTTATGCAAAATAATAGATAAATGGAATACCAATTTAGTAATTTTAGATATAAAGAATTTGGAAATGATTTTTTAGTTACAACTGATTCTGGAAAATGGATTATGTTATCTGGAGAAGAATTTAAGAGATTAAAAAACAAAAAGGTTATTGAGGGTTCAGAATTATTTTTGAAATTAGTAGATATAGGAATTATTCTGACAGAAGAGAATGTTACAAAAGAAATTAATAGAATTAGAAAAAGAAATATTCGTTCTTTTGGGGGTCCGTCTTTGCATATAGTTATTCCTACTTTGAAATGTAATCATCGTTGTGTCTATTGTCATGCAGGAGTCAGTAATTGTGAAGGAAAAGACATGTCTGAGGAAACTGCTAAAAAGATAGTAGATTTTATTTTTGAGTCTCCTTCGAGAAATATTACTATTGAATTTCAGGGAGGAGAGCCTCTTTTAAGATTTGATATTATTAAAGTAATTCATCAATATGCCTTACATGTAAATGAGAAAAAGAAAAAAGATTTATTGTTTACTATTGTTACTAATCTTAGTTTAATGGATGAAGAAAAATTGAAATATTTTATTGATAACGATATTGCTATATGTACTTCGCTTGATGGCCCAGAAGAATTGCACAATTATAATCGTAAATTTAATGACGGGAAAGGGTCTTATAAAAATGTAATTAAATGGATAGGATATATTAGTGAAGAATACAAAGAAAGAAAAATAAAAGATAGAAGAATGAATGCAATTATTACTATAACTAAAAAATCTTTATCTTATTCAAAAGAGATTGTTGATGAGTATGTCAGTCATGGACTTAATGATATTTATCTTCGTTTTTTAAATAATTTAGGAGATGCGAGAAAAGTTTGGGAAGATATAAATTATACTCCTGAGAAATTTGTCGATTTTTGGAAAGAAAGCATAGATTATATTATTGAACTTAATTTAAAGGGAGAAATGGTTCGCGAAAGAGGAGTTGTAATTTTGTTAAATAAGATATTAACAGAGTATGATCCTAATTTTTTAGATATTCGTTCTCCTTGTGGCGCATGTATTGGACAAATGGCTTATACCCCGGATGGAAAGATTTTTAGTTGTGATGAAGCTAGGATGTTAAATGATGATTTGTTTAAAATTGGAGATGCCGGGAAAGATTCTTTTAAGGATGCTTTAGGATGCGATAAGGCTTGTTCTATTATTTCTTCTTCAATAAATGATGTTCAGATTTGTGATGCATGTGTCTATAAACCTTATTGTGGACTTTGTCCAGTCTGTAATTATGCCGAACAAGGTTCTTTAATAGCAAAGATTCCAGAAACTGCAAGATGTAAGATTTTCAAGGCACAATTTGATTATTTATTTGAAAAATTGCAAAATAGTAAAGTAAGAGAAATTTTTGAAAAATGGATTCAAAATCCATAAGGTTTAAATAGTTTTTTTATAATATTTATATATGAGAAAGAAGTTAATACCAGAATTTAAAAAGAAAGTTAGTTCTTTTCTTTCTAGTGAAGAAGGTAAAATTACGAAAGAATCCATATTGAAGACTGGGATTGTTCTTGGAACCTTGGCTTTAATTCCTGCTTTGAGTGATGTTGTGAGTGCGGCGCATAGTAGTCATGCAAGTTCATTAGGGAGTTCTACAACTGTTCCTATAAATACATTACAAACAGATTATCAGGCATCAAGTGGAAGCATAGAGGGAACACATTCCAATGTTGCAGGAGTTCATACTAATCATGGTAATCATGCTAGCCACGGTAGCCACGGTAGCCACGGTAGCCACGGTAGCCACGGTAGCCACGGTAGCCACAATAGTTGGTAATTAGGGTAATCAAAATGAGGATGATAAACGATAATCAATTGGAAAAGAAGTCTAATATTAATTTTAAATTTATTGGGATTATTTTAGTGGTATTAGTTGTTCTTTTTTTAATAGGTTGGTGGATCTTTACGTTTCCGGTAAAAGATGTTTCTTGTGGAGATGGAATTTGTGATAAAAATGAAACTTGGGAAGAGTGCCCTGAGGATTGTAAAGTTGTTCAGATAGAAGAGATAGAGGAAAAATTTGCTTCATGTAAAAAAGATGCGGATAAAATATGTTTGGCTATCGTAGATAAAGATATTGATTATTGCGATTCTATAGATTCTGAAATAATGAGAAATAGTTGTTTAGTGAAGACAATATTTATGTTTGATATTTTTGAAAATAAGGACGAAAGCTCTTGTTCGAAGATTGAAAAAGTAGACATAAATGAATGCTTAAATATTGTAGATTCTATTAAGGTAGTAAATATAGAAAAGTGCCAAAGTGAGTTATGTAGAGATGTTTTAATATTATATTTAGCTGGCTTAGAAGGAGATGTTAATTTATGTAAAGATATAATTGATGAAAATATAAGGATAGATTGTAAGCTTTATTTAACTTCTAATATGGATTATTGTGATTATAGCTATTGTAGTGATATTTATAACATTCATATGAGAGAGTATAGTGATGATGAAAGTTATTGCGATAATGTAATAAGTTCTTCTGGAAAACAATCATGTCTAGAATATAAAAATACTTAATAACTTAAGAATTTCTTTTTATATAATGAAAAAAGCTTTAATAAAAACGGGATATGGTTGTAATAATAATTGTGTTTTTTGTCATCTTGGTGATAAAAGGAATGATAATTTGACTACAAAAGAGGTTGAGAATAAAATACTTTTTTGTAAAAAACAAGGTTATAATTTTGTTGTTTTTTCAGGTGGAGAATCTACTATAAGAACTGATAT
>CAZRAT010000022.1:0-4415 GCA_964598185.1 Candidatus Woesearchaeota archaeon
TTTGAAAAAAACAAATGTGCAACAGCCTTACTAACTTTCTTCTCTGGCTCAACAACATCTTTTTGTATTTTTTTCAAAGCATTAATCAATCCATTTGGATAACGAGTAAATTTAACAGCAGACGCATCTGCAACAAACTCTCTTTTCCTAGAAATTGACATCTGCACAAAATAAACAACTATCGGTGCAAGAATCGCCATCACAACTCCAATCAAAATAAAAATTCCTTTGTCTCTACTATTTCCACTTCTAAACCACAAGCTTCTTAAAAAAATCTGCGACACAATTGCAATCATTCCTACCATCACTGCAACTAAAGTCATATATCTCATATCATAACTAGCAACATGCCCTAACTCATGAGCTAAAACACCTTCGAGTTCCCTTTTATCTAATTTTTCCAAAGCCCCTTCTGTCACACAAATAACCGCGTGCTGAGGATCACGCCCCGACGCAAAAGCATTTATTTGCTTAGACTTCATAATATATAACTTAGGCATTGGCATCCCAGATGCAATTGTCAAACCTTCCACAAGAGAATAATATTGTTTATAATCAGCCCTATTTGCTTTCTTTGCCCCAACAGAAGCAACAGCAATCTTATCTGAATTATAATAACTCACTAAAATATAACCAATTGAAAAAACAATTGAAATAATCATTATCAAAAAAAAGAAACCAGGCTCAAACGCCATTGAGATGACATAACCAAATAAAACAAAAACCACAAAAATAATCACCATTAAAAAAAACGATTTTCTTTTGTTCTTTGAAATTTGGTCACGAAAATCTACGCGGATTGGTTCCATTAAAAATTAAAAGAACTATCTTATTTAAAACTTAACTTTCACATTCTTTTTCTCAGCTTCTGTTATCTGTAAATAATCTCTTGCTTTTTTTCCATACATCTTTGCAAAAAATGCGCCAGGCATTGTATCACACAAATTATTGTAACTCAAAATAGAATCATTGTAAAACTGCCGAGAATAAGCCACCTTATCTTCTGTCGAAGCCAACTCTCTTTGCAATTCAAGAAAATTCGTGTTCGCTTTCAAATCAGGATAACCTTCTGCAATCGCAAAAATACTCTTCAACGCAGATTCAAGTTGATTGTCTGCCTTTACTTTTTCCTCAACACCTTTCGCACCAACAAGAGCCTTCCTTGCCTCAGTCACAGCCTTAATCGCAGCCTTCTCATGCTTTGCAAAACCCTTAACAGTCTCAATCAAATTAGGAATCAAGTCCGCCCTTCTTTTCAGTTGAACATGGATTTGGCTCAGAGAATTATCAATCCTATTACCTAAAATAACAAACCTATTATAATAAATAAAAAAAGTAAACCCTACCACAATTCCTGCTCCAATTAAAATCCATAACCATAACATAATAAAAAGAAACAAAAAGAATTTATAAACTTAACTGAATAAATAATTTTATGGTAAAAATAGACAAAGAAAAATGTATTGGATGTGGAACTTGCCAATCCATTTGTCCAGAGGTATTTGAAATTGACGACGAGGGAAAAGCAAAAATAATTAACCAAACTAAATCTCAATGTGTAAAAGAAGCAATTGAATCCTGTCCTGTGGACGCAATCAGTGAATAAAAAACTTTATTAACTTCTTAAAATTCTAATTAACATGTCAGAAAAAAAAGGTGTGGCTTTTGTAAAATGGTTTTCTGAATTAAATAAAGATTCTGGAAATGTTGCAGGAGGAAAAGGAGCAAACCTTGCAGAAATCTACAATCTAAAAGTTTCTGTGCCGCCAGGATTTGTAGTCACAGCTCAAGCATATGATTTATTTATAGAAAAAGCAGGAATAAAAGAAAAAATCCAAGAACTTCTAAAAGAAATAAACTATGAAGACACAAAACAATTAGAAGACATAACAAAACAAGTAAGAGAATTAATTTTAAAATCCAAATTCCCAAAAGAAATAGAAGACGAAATTCTCGAATCATATGAGCACTTAAATGTCAAGAACCCGAATATGAAAAAAGGTCCTGCAATGGATATTTTAAACACAGCCTCGGAACCAATTTTTGTTGCAGTGCGAAGTTCAGCCACAGCCGAAGATTTAGCAGACGCAAGTTTTGCAGGACAACAAGATTCATTCGTGAATGTAAAAGGAAACACAGATTTATTGGACAAAATAAGAAAGTGTTTCTCTTCGCTGTTCACTGCAAGAGCAACATTTTACAGAAATAAAAAAGGCTTTGAACATTTAAAAGTCAGCCTCGCAGTAGTAGTTCAAGAAATGATTGATTCAGATAAATCGGGCGTTATTTTTTCAAAAGACCCGTCTTACAACAATGATAATGTGCATATCGAAGCTGTTTGGGGTTTAGGAGAAGGAATTGTTTCAGGAAAAATAACTCCAGATATTTATAATGTTGATAGAAAACTAGAAATTTTAGAAAAAAAGATTGCAAACAAAAAGGTTGCATTAACAAGAGATTCTGGAGGAAACCAAATAGAAATAAAATTAAAAGAAGAAATTTCAAATTCTCAAGTACTAAAACAACATGAAATAACAAAGTTAGCAGAAATTGCAATAAAACTTGAAGAGCATTTCAAAAAGCCACAAGATATAGAATTTGCAATTGAAAGAGGAGAAATGTATATTGTTCAAACAAGACCTGTAACAACAATGGAAAAAAGAATTGACAAAACATCTAAAGAACTCAAGGGAGAAATAATTTTGACAGGAACTGCAGCCTCGCCAGGAATTGCTTCTGGAAAAATAAAAATTATAGAAAAATTAGAAGATATGCAAAAAATAAACAAAGGCGATATTTTAGTTACAAAAATGACTAACCCAGATATGGTTGTCACAATGCAAAAATCAGCAGCCATTGTTACCGACGAAGGGGGGCTAACAGCACACGCATCAATTGTATCAAGAGAGATGGGAATTCCTTGTGTTGTTGGAACACAAGAAGCAACAACCAAATTAAAAGAAGGTGAAACAATAACTGTCGACGGCTTCACAGGAAAAGTTTACAAAGGCAAAATCGCAGAAACGGTTCAAAAAGAAGTTCTTCCAATTTCTACAGAAACAAAAACCAAAATAAAAGTAATTGTTGACTTGCCAAGTTTTGCCGAGCGTGCAGCAAAGTCAAAAATAAGGGATGTCGGTCTGACAAGAATAGAAGGAATCATTGCAGAATCAGGAAAACACCCTAATTATTTTTTACTGCAAAAACAAATGCAAGATTACGAAGAAATAATTTTCAAAGGAGTGAATGACATTGCAAAATATTTCGACAAGCTGTGGATAAGAACTTCTGATATTAGAAGCGATGAGTTTCAAAATTTAAAAGGTGCTCCTGAAGAAAAAGAAGCTAATCCTATGTTAGGAATGCATGGAATCAGATATGGTTTAAAAAATCCAGAGGTTCTTAAATCAGAACTTAACGCATTAAAAAGAATTTCAGAAAAAGGAAAAGAAATTGGATTATTACTTCCCCAGATAATTTCTGTTGAAGAAGTTCAACAAGTAAAGAAATTCCTGCAAGAAATAAATGCTCCAGAAATAAAAGTTGGCGTGATGGTGGAAACCCCTTCAGCAGTACAACTTATACGAGAAATATGCGACGAAGGGATTGACTTTATTTCTTTTGGAACAAATGACTTAACACAATATATCCTCGCTGTAGACAGAGGAAACGAACAAGTCCAAGAACTTTACAATGAAATGCACCCAGCAGTATTGCATCAATTAGAATATGTCATCAGAGTCTGTAAAAGAAACAAAGTTGAAACAAGTATCTGTGGGCAAGCAGGAAGCAGAAAAGAAATGGCCAAATTTTTAGTTGAAAAAGGAATCGACAGCATAAGTGTAAATGCAGATATGGCAAAAGAAATAGCAGAGTATATTGCAGAAATAGAAAGAGAATTAATAAAAGGAACAGACAAAGAACTTCGGCAATACCAACCAGAAGAAAAAACTCCTAAACAAGATTTTGTAAAATCTCAAAATATTCCTGAAGAAACAACACCTATTCCAACAGAAATATCTTCTGACGAGGCTAACTTACAAGACAACGAGATTCCTAAAATTAAAGGTATTGAAAATTTACAAGAAGAACAGATTATCCCTAAAAAAGAATTTCAAGATGAAACTCAAGAAGAAGAACCAAAATTTGAACAAAAAGAAAATAACAACAAAGATATTTATCCTGAAGAAAAAATAGAAAACCACTCCAGCTCTGAAGAAGAATTTGATGAAGAACCTGAATTCAATGAAGAGCAGGAAAACAAAGTTTTAGATATTTTCTAATTATTTTTTCTTTATTTCTCTCAAAAAATAAAAACAAACTAAAATAATTATTACAATAATAAAATTCCAACCTCCAAAAAATCCAACTTGTATACTTGCTGTACATTCAACTAAAGTACTTCCATCTTGACA
>CAZRAT010000023.1:0-3992 GCA_964598185.1 Candidatus Woesearchaeota archaeon
TCGGACAAATAGCTTTTGTCTTCGACAAAATAGAAAAACTTCTTTTATCCGACCACAAAAAAACAAACACAAAATTAAAATTTCGCATAACCAAGGATAAAAGGCTTCGTCCAAAATTTTTCATTAATAGGTGAGTCCCTAATGCCTTCAGATAAATAATTTGGCTTCGCCGAGAATTTGTTTTAATTAATCGGTTTTGCAATTTTCCACATTTCATTAAATTTTTCTTTTAAACTCTTAGATAATTCCTTATCTATAATCTTAATCATTGCAAGAATTTTATCTTTGTCGATAGGGTCATTTACTCTTAGAATTGTTTTATCTGTATCAATCACAGTAAAAGGTTCGGGTGATAAATCTTTCAGAATTCTAATTTCAATATTTTCAAGTATTTTCTTAAAAATCTTCATTTTCTTAAAAATCTTCATTTGAGTTTGTGCAAACCCCTCCGGAAAAATTGCTTTGATCTTAACGCCCCTTTTTACAGCCATATTAATTTCTTTTATCATCTTTGGAAAATTCATTAATGCAGATTTTATTTGACCATTTTTATTAATAACGTAGGGAATCATACAAATTTCTTTCTTCGCGTCAGTAAAAACTTTACTCATAATCTCTTCAATTTCATTACCTATTGCAGTCACCCAAAAAGTTTTTTCTTTTGGACATTGAACAGTTAGGCTAGTTATTTCTTCCTCGATTTGAATTAAAGTTTTCTTTAAATTTTTTAATTCTTCTTCAGACTCTATAGTTTTTTTACTAAGAATATTCTGAAATGCCCTCTTGGGATTCCTTATTTTATACTTTTTAGGTCTTGTGTTTTGTACTTCAATTAATCCTTTTGCAGATAGGCTTCCAAGAGATTCATATATTTTCCCAAATGGGATATCTCCCTCTTTAGATATAATACTAGCCTCGACTACACCTTTTTTTAGTATAATTTCATAAGCCGTAGATTCATACTTATTTAGCTTTATGTCGCGAAGTAATTCTTTAATTTCCATTGTTTAAACTGTTTGCAAGTTTTATTTTGAGTATAATATTTAAATACTCTCTTTATTATATTTAATTACAATACAACTACTCGGTTGTTTTAATATATAAAACTTTGGTAATAAAAATGAAAAACAAAATGATAATGGTTGGAATCCTTGTGATTCTTGCAGGGGTGTTTCTTTCTTCAGGCGTTCATGCATTTGCAGATACCATGTGTGTAGATTTTCAAGTTACAGATATAAATCCTTCTTCTGTAGAAATAGGAGAAGAGGTTACTGTAGGAATTCAGCTAGACAACTGCGGAAGTGATTTACCTGAAAATGTTCATTTTGAAATAACAAGATTTAGCAATGATATAATTATAAGAGAGCCTTTAGTTGTTGACTTTAAAAAACCTTTTGGATATGCAAATAGCGATAGATTTAACATTTATCATTTATATGTCACAGATAAAGCAACTCCTGGGGAATATGTTTTTGAATACAAACTTTCATATGGTGGCAAAGACCTTTCAATTGAGAAAGAAGGAAACTTTTCTATTACAGTCACAAGTCAAGAATCAGATTTGAATATTGCATATATAAAAACCGAGCCCATCCTCCCAAAAGTTGGAGATGAAGTCACATTAACTATTAGATTAGAAAATTTTGGAAGGGGTGATGCAAATTCGGTTAAGGCAAAGGTTGATATCCCATTTTTCGGAATTAAAGAATCTTTCCTAGGAGAATTAGAGTCTGGAGACGATAGTTCAGCAGTCTTCACATTAGTTTCAGATAGAAGTGGAGTTATAGATTACGATTTAATTGTAACTTACAAGGATGACTTTGGAAACAAAGAGTTTAGTGAATCTCTTGAGTTGAATATTCAAGAAAATCCTCGAAGCAATATACTTACTATGGGGATAGCTATTCTTCTAATTGCTTTAATTGGTGGAATAATTTATTATTTTAAATTTAGAAAATCTTTAAATAAAAAGGAAAAGAAATAATGGCATCTAGTAATGCAGGATTACTAGATACGTTAAAGGTTTCATTTTTCTTAGCATTTAGGTCAATTAAGAGAACAAATATTGGAACTACAATTTTAACAGTGTCAATTATCTCATTTGTTTTAGTAAATTTAATTTTTTTACCTTCAGTTGTAAATGGATTGCAAGAATCTATTGAAGAAGAGTCAAGAGATAATCAATATGGAAATATCTTAATTGAACCAAAAGAAAATAATCTTTATATAAATGATGTAAGTAATATACAAAAAAATATAAACAGTTTATCGGGAGTTATTGGAACAGCTCCTCGCTATGCTACTGGTACGACATTCTCTCATGAAGATGAATTTTTAGGAGGAACTCTTTATTCAATGGTTCCTTCTGATGAAATGCTCGTTTCAAAAATACATCAAGGAATAATTTCAGGAGAACACTTAAGTGATTCTGATAGGGGCGAGATACTTTTGGGAAGAGATTTAGCTGGAGAAAAAGATGTGGAAGAAGAACAGCCTTCATTAAAGGGAGCAGAGGTGGGGGATATTGTTACAGTAACATTTAGTAATGGAATTATAAAAGATTATAGGGTTAAAGGAATTTTTGGAGTAAGTAAAATGGGCACAGATGGTTTAGCATTTATTAGCGAAAAAGAAATGGAATCTGTTTTAGGAATTGATGACAAAGCTTCAGTAATTCTTGTTAAACTTTCTAATATAGGAACAGAAGATGAATTCCGTAAAAAGTTTATTGGACTCGGGATAAGTGAAGATATGAAAACATGGCAAGAGAAGATTGGTGGAGTTATTGGTTCAATTACTGGCACATTTAATCTGCTGACTATGATAACTACAGTAGTTAGTCTAATTATTGCAGTAGTAATAATTCTGGTGATTGTGTATATTAACACTGTTCATAATCAACGACAAATAGGTATTCTAAAAGCTATTGGAATTGGTCAAAATGTTATCATTTTCTCCTACATCTTTCAGGCATTATTCTATTGTGTTGCGGGAATATTTTTTGGTTCATTCTTGTTGTGGTTTTTAGCTTATCTTTTTACTCAAAATCCTATCGCATTTCCAATGGGAGAAGTTTCCCCAATTATTACATTTTCACTAATCGCTAAGAGCTCAATAAGCTTATTAATAATATCAATTATAGGGGGGTTTCTTCCGTCATGGCAAACTGCAAGACAAAGTATATTAAAATCAATATGGGGATAAAACAAAATGATTAAAGTAAAAGATTTAAAAAAAATTTATGATATGGGAACACTCAAAGTTAAAGCTTTGGATGGAGTATCTATGGATATAAAAAAAGGAGAATTTGTAGCATTAATGGGATTTAGTGGTTCTGGGAAATCTACTTTCTTACATCAGGTTGGATTATTAGATGCTCCTACCAGCGGAAGCATTATAATTGATAATGTAGATGTTTTAGAATTATCTGAAAAGCAAAAAACACTTTTTAGATTAAATAAGCTTGGTTATGTATTCCAAGAATATGCAATTCTTGGAGAGTTAACTGCATTGGAAAACGTATACCTCCCACTTCTAATGATGGGAAAAAGTAAGGAAGAATGTATCGCTTCTGCAAAAGAAGTCTTAGAAAAAGTGGGACTGGGAGATAGGACAGAGCACTTCCAAAAAGAATTATCTGGGGGTCAACAGCAAAGAGTGGCTATTGCAAGGGCTTTAGTTAATAAACCAAAAATACTTTTTGCAGATGAACCAACTGCTAATTTAGATAGTACGTCATCTATTCAGATTTTAGAATTATTTCAAGAATTAAATAAGAAGTATGGACAAACAATAGTCATGGTCACCCATGAAGATTTTCATAAAAAATATGTTGACAGGGTTATCTATTTAAAAGATGGAAAGGTTATTAAAAGTAGAAAGTAAAAACTTCTTTTCAAAAAAGAAGGCAAAAAGGAACTCCCCATTTTCTTTTTAAAAAAAAGAAACAAAAAGCGGGCTTATCTCTCCAATACATTGGTCGTCCCACCGTC
>CAZRAT010000024.1:0-3331 GCA_964598185.1 Candidatus Woesearchaeota archaeon
AGAATATAGAAAATCTTAAATAGACCTTGTATTCTTAAATATTAAGAGGTGTTGGTACCTCAGAAGCCTAATTCTGGGAAGACAATGGAAAGTAAAACTGAACCGCCGTCGGCTCAAGAATTTAAATCCGTGATAGATTTTTGTAATGACTATTATTCAAATTTGTTGGGTTACAAACCAGAACAAACTTCTTTACACTCTGTTCCAAATTCAGACTGGTTTGATTTTACACAGCAAACAGGATTAGATTCAAATTCATCTGGAGTTTATTTACCGAGAAATCAGACAGCATCCCTAAAAGGAGAAAACCCTTTAAGTTTATTTCATGAATATTTTGGGCATGGATTATTTTGTGAGCAATCTTTAACAGGAAGAAAGTTGGTTAGTTTGGAAAGAGAATTATTGGATGTTGAAAAAGAAGAATTTGATGGAAAAGAGTTTACATTGGAAGAATTAAAAGAGTTTAGAAAACAAAATCAAACATTTTTGAATTTGGATAAATTTAGAAAAGAGAACTTGGCTCAGTATGAATTGTTTGCGATTTGGACAGAATATTTACTTTCTAAAGAATTAAACATGAATTGTGAATTTGAAAAAAGGTATAATACATTTTCTTCAGATGATAAACAGATAATTAATAGCGCAATTAATTTTAGTAAGCAGTATGGGAACCTAGCAACTTTCTACGAATTTAGTTTAGCGAGAGTACAAGATAAAAAAAGGTTGTTAAAATTATCTCAAGATATTTTTGGGGAGAAATTGGATAGAACTCCTTTGATATCCCATTTTGGTTCAGGAAAGCCTTTTTCAGATATTGATTTGTTTGTGGTTTCAAATGATATTAAACCAATATATGATGAGTGGATTGATGTTCGGGCTTATTCTCTTAAGGAAATTCAAAAAGGGATTAAAGTTTTAAATCCAATGATTACAGACCCGATTATTGTTGGAAGTTTAATTAGTGGTAGTGAAAGTTATCAAAAAGAAATGGAACAAAAAATTATTAATCAGCCTATAACTGAAGAAGCAATTAGATTTAATTTACAAGAATATGAAAGTGAAATGAAAAGAGCGAGAGATGACTCCTTAGGAGAACATCTTCAAGAAAAGAATTTAAGGTCTGCTAAAACTTTTTTGACAAATGCATTGGCTTTAAGAAACGGCGACAAGATTTTAACTTTTAATGAACTGGTTAATTATTCTCATGTTCTTTCACAAAGCGAAAAGTTTATAGAGTTGAAAGGAGGTATTGAATAATGAAATTAGAACAAAGTTTGTATGAATCAAGACCTGTTGAAGAATTGAGAGTTTATCAAGTTGGAGATTTAGAAAGTTTGAGTGCTGTTGTTTTGGGTTATGGTAGTGGTGTGAAGATGCCTGGAGAAAAAATTGGAGGAGGTTTAATGAGTCCTAAAGTTGGAAGTATACGTCTTATAAATCCTACCAAATATAACAAACTTTTAAGCAATGCTAATCAAACTATAGGTATCACTCACCATCCAATTGGATTAGGAAAGTTAAAGATTGTTGACCATAGTTCGAAAATAGAATACGGCGTGCCTATAATAGATTTAACGAAGCCATTAAAAAATTGGAGAATAGACAAAAAGTAAAAAACAAAAGATTGATATATTCTTATTGAGTTATATTTTTGCCTGAGCAGGGTGTACCAACAAGCAAAAGAGCACTAACGGTTTGGCCGAGCTCCACTTTTGACGAGGGTTTGAACTCTGCAGGGGCTCTTTTATTTTCAACTCTAAAATGGAATTTAAAAAATATTTCCAAGTATTGAAAGCATGTAACGAAGAACCAGGTAACATAGATCATATTGTTATGGAATCCAATCTTGATGAAAATAATGTAATTAAAATCCTTGCTAATTTGCAAAATGAAGGCTTAGTTTATGAAGAAGATAAAATTTGGGCTATAACTGCAAAAGGAAATAAATATATTCAATAATTAATTTAAAGCTCCATTAAAAGGGCCTTTTTTATTTTTTGCATAACGAAAGTTTTATAGAGTTGAAAGGAGGTATAGAATAATGAAACTTGAACAAAGTTTGTATGAAGCCAGACCTTTTGAAGAATTGAGAGTTTATCAAGTTGGAGATTTAGAAAGTTTGAGTGCAAGTGTTTTATATTATGGAACTAAGGGAAGTCCTCTCGGAAATTTAGGTAGTTTTGGGATGGTGGAAACTCCTTTAATGAAAGCTGACAAGGTAAGAATGGTTGAACAACTAAAAGTAGGAGTGTCTCTTCCTGGAGATTTAACAATTAAGAAAATTGGTAAAAATTCTTTAGTTTTGAATACTGACTACGGATTACTAAGAGACATATACACTTTCCATCCAGATGGACATGGTTCTAGAAAAGAAATAGCTTTAGGTAAGAATAAATTACTAGACAAAAAATCTTGGTAATGTTAAATTAAAAACAAATTTTTATTTTAAAGGGAGATTTTATAAATCTCCTTTTTCTTTCTTTTTTTATGATAATTGAAAAATTTGATAAAGAATATCAAGAAATAATTAGTAAGGATAAGGAAGGTAAAGAAATATCTGAAGAAGTTAAAAAATATGTTATAAAAGTTTTAAAAGAAATAATAGATAGTTGGGAGGGACTGGATATTTCTTCAAGAGAAGAACTTGGTGAAGAAGCAGGGGATATGTCAATAAGATTACTTTCAATAGATGAATTTAAGATAAAAAAAGAATTAGATAAAATTATCTTTGAGTTAGCAGATATAGAAAATTCTAAGGCTATGAAAGAAATAGATAGAATTTCTTTAATAAAAAAAGTTCATAATGAGTTAGAAAATTTCTAAGGGTCTTTTAGTAAAAAATGAAAACTCTAAAATTAATCGGACTTGGAAATAATGAAGAAGACAAAAGAAGTTCTTTTTGGTTAGAGAAATCAGAACTTTTTATAAAAATATTTAATAATATATTGAACGAATTAGATATTGATGATAGAATTTATGATGGAGAATCCGTGAGCGGAAGAGTAAATGAAACTGATCATTTCAAGAATGATGATTATGACATAGATGTTATTTATACTAAGAATATGATTATCTTGCTTGTTCGAGGAGAACAAGAAAATTTAGAGAAGGTTAAATCTTTAATATTAGATTGTTCTAAAATGGAAGAATAACTTTTATGAACTCTTTAAAGTCCTTTTTTATTTTTCAAATTCTACTCTATAACAAACCTTAAATACTTCTTCAATTTCTAAAAAACATGACTAAAGACTCACAAGAGGTGAGAAATGGGAAACCAAGTCGTTTGACAACAGGTTTGTTAGTTGGTTCTATGTTGTTTGGTTTAAGTTCT
>CAZRAT010000025.1:0-3048 GCA_964598185.1 Candidatus Woesearchaeota archaeon
TACGCCTGTGGTGTTGTTAACATATATTTCCGACGACAACAATGCTTTTAAAGAGATTGTCTATAAAGTTATATGAAGAAACAGATAATGTTCTTGATGGTTTTGTTTGTGGTTGGAATGGTTTCTGCGATTTCTATGCCTCATGCTTTTTATGGAGAAGTTTATTATTCTGACGGAGTTTTAATTCAAGAAGAATTAACAATAACAGCAAACATTGACGATGTTGAAGAAGTCGTTGTTTTGGAGAATGGAGTGTATGACTTAGTTGTTGAATCTGAAGACGACGCAACGGTTTATTTTTACATTGAAGGATTGACAGAATCAATTGGCTCTTATACTTTTGAATCTTTTGCTGTGACAGAATTAGATTTTACTACTACACTTTCTAATCCTAGTTCTCAAAGTTCATCTTCTTCAAGTTCTGGTGGTTCTTCTGGGGGAGGAGGTAGTAGTTCTTCTTTGAATACTTATGAAGAATACGAAAAAGTTTCTGAAGAAGATAATTTGCAAAACTTGGAAACACAGCAAATAAGTTCTGGAATAACTGGCAGTGCAATAGGAGTTTCAGATTTTAACAAGGTCTTAGGAATAGGCGGCGGTGTTTTAGTTTTGATTTTATTAACAATTCTTTTAGTAATTCTTAAAAGCCGAAAACATTAATGACTTCTACAGGACAACAAAATATTTAAAGTGCAGGTACTTAATAAATAAAAGTTAACAAATGTAGTATTGAAAAATATTTCTGGGAAACTTTTATTGTAAAATGGAACTTGCAGAATTAGAAAAAAAAATAAAACAATTTGAAATAGAACACAGACAAATATGCTTTTTTGGACATAGAGATTATAATTGCCCACATATCGGAGAAAAATATTGTGTTGGTGGAAACCATAAAGAGTGCCCACATTATCCAGAACAATTAAAAGAATTAAAAGATTCTTGTGATTAGTTAATTGAAAGATTATTTAATAATTCCTCTAAGAGAGGGAATTTTGTTTTCTATAAATTCTATTATTTCTTTTTTATATTTGGGATTTAAAGAAATTGCTTTGTAGTTTGGTTTTTTATGGAGAATTATCCAATCATCTTTTACAAGTTCTTTTATTGATTGGTCTAAATTTGGGAATCTCTTGAAATGCTCAAGTCTGTCATATTTAGATCCCCAGTTTTTTTTGCTGAATGCTAATTTAAACATTAATTGTGCTTTTTCTAAATCTAACGACATAGAATCTATAATCAAATTGTTATTTTAAATGTTTCTATTTTTGACAGATTTGTAGCAATTATGGAAATATTTATAAAGGTTAGTTAGTCAGTTAGCATATGAAAATAAAAGAAAATAAATCTTCCTTTTTGGAATATATAGGAGACACCCCTCAATTAAGAATTCTAGATTTCTTTATTGGAAATTATTTTTTTGATTTCCCCCTTACAGAAATTGCAAGAGAATCTGAAGTTAGTTATAATTCTTTAAAATCAGTTCTTCCTAAATTTCTTGAGAGAGAAATATTAATAAAATCCCGAAGAGTTGGTAAGTCTGATTATTATAAACTTAATATGGAGAACAGATTTGTTAAGAATATTATTAAAATTGCGTGGCAATTGACTAAAAAGGATTTGTTTAAGGAAGTTCCAGCAACAGCATAATTTTAATAGAAAAATTAAAAGATTCTTGTGATTAGTAGAAATTATTAAAAATCAAAATCTCAAACCTACTTTTACACCAGTTAATTTAATACTGCTTTCTGGCTGGTTTTCATTTCCTTTAAAAGAATTATCTTTATAAAATGCTTCAAAAGTTAATCTATTATTTGGAGAAAAACTTGCTGAAGCTTCAATTCCTAGTTTTCCTTTAAGATTGCCTACATCAGTATTTACCCATAAAGGATGATTAACTTTTATTTCGGCTCCAATTTTTTTATATCTAACCCCTAAACCTGCTTCTGGAGTCACATAATCCATTCTCTTAAAACTATTTGGGTATTTTTCATTTCTGTCTCTTTCTAATCTATCAAGATTTGCTCCAAGAATAAAATAAAAACTATCATCCTTAATTGATTGGAAAGTTACATTTGCATTTAAATGATATATGTCTTGATTAGGAACTTCAATATCTTCATCAGAAGGTTCTCCACCAACACATGCTTCAAGTGAACCTCTAAATCTTACTTTACCTTTAAGAGAAGATACAGATACCCCTGGAGTAGCTATAAATTTATGCCCTTCACTAATTCCATTTTCTTCCCATTTTACTGAGCCTAATTTTAAATAGGGCCTAATTTCAAAGTTTTTATTTGTCTCACTATCTCTTGCAAACAAACCATATCCAACCATAGCAGCAGCAACAGCGGCAACAGGAATTTCTAATTGAGAAGAGTCTGCTCTTATATCTGTTGTAGAAAGATTATAGGCTAATAATCCCGTAGCAAAAGCTGTGCCTATTTTAGCTACTGGTTTTTTTAATATTTTTCTTATGCTTTCTAAAGTCATAAAATCTTTAGAAAAAGATTATTTATAAGGATTTATATACTTTATTTATAGAAAATTAATTACTTAATTATTAAATCAATAACCTTTTATTTTTCCTCTTTCTTCAATTTTCCCCCTCTCCAAAAACCTTTTATACCCTCTATACTCTCTCTTTTCGTAGACAGGTTGGCGGGTTAGCCCTCCGCTATTTGCAAACGGGCTTTAGGCAAACTGCAAGGGAGTCGGTGACAAGTGCGTCGCGAAAGTCTTTGTTTTGACGTTGACGTTTTGTCCGCTTTGATCTTGCATATGCGAATTGGGTCAGACCTTGATCGGAGCAGCCCTAAACATTTGTTAAGATGCTTGGCGGGTCGCAGAACCGAGGAGAAACAAGGGTAGCTTTTTCAACAAACTTTGAGCTGGCTTCTGGTCTACAATCAAAAGAACCAATGGTTCTTTGGAATCTCCTTTTCTGTTCCGGTAGGCGATTTTTTCAAGAGCCTCCGATGAAAATCGCATATGAAGGTAGATATTCTGAACATAAATATTTAAATAAGTTAAACTACTTTTAATAAAATG
>CAZRAT010000026.1:0-1216 GCA_964598185.1 Candidatus Woesearchaeota archaeon
TGATGCAACTGAAACTTCAAATAACTCTCTGGATTTTGCTTCTGTTAAACTCATTTGTCTGCTAAACATT
Source organism: Candidatus Woesearchaeota archaeon (assembly GCA_964598185.1). Taxonomy (GTDB): domain Archaea; phylum Nanobdellota; class Nanobdellia; order Pacearchaeales; family GW2011-AR1; genus JAGLYK01. The sequence continues at coordinate 71 of CAZRAT010000026.1, forward strand.
TTCATATTTGCCTTAGGAAAAAATTTCTCGTAAATTGGATAATATTTTTCTTCTAACTTTCTATAACAAACAGGAAGAAATTTAAATTCGTTTTTTACTTTTGTATAATTAAAATACAACCCAGAACAAACATCTTTTTCATTATTTAATAATTTCTTGAGGATATCTGGGGGGACAAGGACATCTGAATCCATCATTAGAAGATAATCATAATCTTTTTCTATTGCATACTTTATTATTTTGTTTCTTGAACTAATCAGCCGGTCCATATTTCTTTGTTCTTTTGTTTCATCGTAAATAACTTTTATTCTAGGTATTTTTCTTATTTTTCTAAAAAATTTCTTTGTTCTTGAATTATCCATAATTAAAATATCAAAATCTTCAGAGTCAATGTTTTTTAGATGTTCTAAAAATTCTTCAAAACAATATTCCATTCCATTATATGTTGGTGTTGCGACAAGTATTTTTTTCATCTTAGAAAATGTCTATTAAAGTTTATAAAATAGATTGTAATAAAGTTTTTATATAGTAATAATTTTATTTTACAATGAAAAAAATAAGAACCAAGACGAGTGAAGCGAAAAAACAAAAAAGAAAACAAATGATTGTTGGAATTGTTTTAATATTTGTTATGTTTGGTAGTGTCTTCGGTGTTATAGTTGGTTCATTTGGACAAGATAAAGATAATTCAAATATAGAATATAACAACATTAAATTTGTTGGACAGAATGACTTTTGGTTTGCAAGTAAAGGGGGTTTAAATTTTGTATTCAAGAATAATCCTGAACAAGTTGAAAAAATAGATGTTGAATTAAATTATTTTAATACTTATGAAAGCAAACCGCTTTATATTTATTCAGAAGATTATATGGCAGAGTTGGAAGTGTCGAGGAATTTTTTTTACCAGAACCAAATTGTTCAAAGGGTGCAATCTGCTTGTTTAGATGAAGAAGCCGATATCTTTAATCTAACTTCTACTTGTGAAACAAATTCTCCAATTAAAAATTGTGAAGACAATTTTATTATAATCAGGGAAAGCAATGAGACTAAAATAATGCAGAATGAAAATTGCGTTTTTATCCAAGGAAAAAAAGAAAATCTGATTAAAATTACTGACGAATTTTTGTTCAATGTATTTGGAATAAG
>CAZRAT010000026.1:1316-2746 GCA_964598185.1 Candidatus Woesearchaeota archaeon
AGAGTATAATAAAACTTATAAATGCAAATATTAAAATATTAATATGGAAAAAGACGTAGCTAAACCAAAAATTAGTAAGGAAAATCTTGAGGCGCAGAATAAAACATTGAAGAATATTTTTATGGGGTTAGGAGTATTTGTTTTTATAATTGGCGTCGTGATTTTGTCAATTAATTCAGCTAAGCATTTTGATTATAATGGTGTTGAATTTAATGTGATACAAGAAGGAGAGATAATTTTTTACAATGCGGTTTTTCCGTTGTATCAAGGCATGACAGGAAAACATATTGCAGATTATAATATTTATTTAAGGAATAGTCCAAAGAAGTTAGAGAAAGTGGTTTTTGAGGGGGAAGTTAATTTGAAGCCAGACACTGTTATAAACGAGACTCAAAGTTTTATGTGTGAAGGAGACGGTATAATTGCTATTGCAAATCTTGTTCAAGTTCTTGAAAGATTTGGCACAAAAGTCATCAAAGATCCTGAAGCAGGATGTGATGCTATGGGAGAAGGGCATATTTTTATTCAACTAAGGGAAGGAGAGGAAACTAAGATTGAGCAATTTGCTCCTACATGTTATAATTTTTATGTTAATGATTGTGAGATTTTGGAAGTTACAGAAAAATTTATAGTTGACCTTCTTGTTGAAGCTGAAAAAAACAGAGCATGAATCTGAAAATATTTTATGCATTGATTTTGACTATTCTGCCAATTAGTGAGTTAAGGCTTGGGCTTCCTGTGGCGTTGTCTTATGCAAGAGAAGAAAATATTCCGATTGCTCTTATATTTTCTTTGGTAATTTTATTGAATATACTTTTGGTATTTTTTGTATTTTACTTTCTTGATAAAATACATTCTTTTTTATTAAATATTAAAATATATAGAAAGTTTTTTGAGTTTTATTTGAGGAGATTGCAGAAAAGAATTGATAAATTTGAAGCGCGTTATTCGTCGCAGGGTTTTTTGGCTCTTGCGCTTTTTGTTGCAGTGCCTTTGCCTGGAACAGGGGCGTGGTCTGGCTGTCTTGTTGCGTGGCTTTTAGGACTTGAAAGAAAAAAGAGCATCCTCGCAATATCTATAGGGGTTGCTGCAGCAGGAATTTTAATTCTTATTGGAACTCTTGGAGTGTTTAGATTTTTTTAGGCTTGAATTTTTATACACGAATTTCAGATCTGAATAAAAAGGTGTTTGTTTTATCTTGAATAATTTTACTTCCAAAAACCATATACCGAGGACAAATACTGTGCTTAGAACATACCAAAAGAACATATGGGTTATCCAAAACCATACAGAATCATTTATTACCATTAAACTTAGGAAGAAAATTCTTAATATGTTTAAAATTAAAAGTGAGGCAAAAGCAAGGAAAATCATTTTTATTCTTTTTTTTATTTTTATGTTTGGTATTGATAAGTTAAGGATGAACAAAA
>CAZRAT010000027.1:0-2417 GCA_964598185.1 Candidatus Woesearchaeota archaeon
ATCATCCTGCGAGTGCGTTGGCGACTTCAACTGATGATGATGCTTATAGCGGGACGGAGAATACTGCTGGTGAAGCAGTAGTGTGTCCTTTTGATACAACTGACGGCAAGAAAGCATCAAAAAGAACATTTACTTTATCAAATGGAGAAGTTATTTGGGATTGGTCAGGGAATGTTGCTGAATGGATAGTTAATACATGCTCTCAGGGAACAGGAACAGGTAATTGGGATACTGATGCTGCATGGCAGGAATGGAATGCAGCAGATTTAAGTGATTATGAAATAATAACTATAGGTCCTTCAAGCAGTGCATATACTTCAGCTAATGGAGCAGGAAAGTTTTACGGTTGCACAACAGCAGGAAATGCCGTGTTTCGTGGCGGCGCTTGGGACGATGGGGTTATTGCTGGCGTGTTTTCTGCGGATTTGCGTTCTGCGCCGTCGTATTCCATTACGGATTATGGTTTTCGCTGCTGCAGTAGTTAATCTTGTGGCTGGTATCTGGTAATCCTATTGCGTGCGAAAAATTTAAAAAGCAGAAAACTTATTTAATTAAGGAATTAAAAGAGGATAAAATGTTAGAAGATATGAAAATTTTCCATAAAACATATGAATTTATTAAATGGATTCATACTTTACTAAATAAATTTCCAAAATCAGAAAAATATACTATGGCACAAAAAATAGAAAACACTTCTTTGAATCTTTTAGAAAATATTATCCAATCAAACAATGATTTTGACAAAAAACAATCCCTGCAAAAAGCAATTGTTGAATTAGACAAATTAAGAATTTTTTTCAGACTTTCAAAAGATTTACAATTTATTAGTTTTGCTCAATATGAATATGGCTCTCAATTAATAAATGAAATAGGAAAGATGCTTGGTGGTTGGTATAAAAAATCTATTAGTATTGTAGTTTAATGTTCCTTTATATAACAAACAGATAAATTGAGTATTTGTTATATTCGAGAAACTTAAAGTTTCTCGTTATAGGAATGGGTTGGATTGTCATCGACTGTGCCGTGAATCGTGGCGGCAATTGGGACAATGGGGTTAATGCTGGCGTGTTTTATGCGAATTTGAATAATGCGCCGTCGAATTCCAATACGAATAATGGTTTTCGCTGCAGTAAAAGTTTCAAAGTTAGATTTATATCTTTACGGAGAGCATGAACAATACAATGAAACTACATCAATTCAAATCCAGACCAGACGGTCGAATATCAAAATAAAAATCCAACGGTTAGTAGGATGAAACAATTCAAAAACAAATTTTTTATTTATCTTTTTTGTAAAAGAAATGTAGATTGAACACTGTTGGTTTTTTATAAAATGAAAACCTATAAAAATTTGTTTGATAAAGTTTGTAGTTATGAAACTCTTTATAATTCTTATCTAAAAGCAAGAAGAGGAAAAACTGAATTGGCAGAAGTTCTTAAATTTAGTTATAATTTAGAGGACGAATTATCTAAACTCCAAGATGAACTAAAAAACCAAACTTTTAAAACAGGAAAATACAGGCATTTTGTTATTTTTGAGCCAAAAGAAAGAAAAATTTCTGCCTTGCCTTTTCGAGATAGGGTTGTTCATCATGCCATTCATTTTGTAATTGAGCCAATTTTTGAAAAAAAGTTTATTTATGATTCTTATGCATGCAGAAAAATGAAAGGCACTCATGCAGGAGCAGATAGGATTCAAAAATTTATTCAAAAAACTGGTGAAAATTATTATGTTTTAAAATGCGATGTTTCCAAATATTTCCCTTCGATTAATCACAAAATTCTAAAAAAATGTATAAGGAAAAAAATTGCAGATAAAAAATTGTTGTGGCTTTTAGATAATATTGTAGATAGCACTAAAGAGGGAATCCCTATCGGAAATTTAACTTCCCAACTTTTCGCAAATATTTATTTAAATGAATTAGATGAGTTTGTAAAATATGATTTAAAAATAAAATATTATATTCGATATATGGATGATTTTATTATCTTGCACGAATCAAAACAACATTTAAACAAATTAAGAAAAGACATAAAATTTTTTTTTGTTTCGATAAAATTAACAATGCATGCAAAAAAAGCAAATATTTTTCCAGTTAAATTGGGAATAGATTTTCTTGGATATAGAATTTTTAATAGTCATCGTTTAGTTAGGAAAAGCACGGTTAAAAGGTTTTTAAAAAACATAAAAAGAAAAATAAAAGAATATGATTTGGAGTTTATGAGTTTTAAAAAATTAATGGAATCTTTTAATTCTTGGGAATCGTATATGGCTCATGCTAATTCTTATAATCTAAGAAAGAATTTGTATTTAGATTATTTTAAAAATATTTGTTAAAAATAGCAGTTCTGGCTTGATAATTCCACAATAAAGATTAGTTAATTATTTAAAGTAGAATACATTTATGAAAACATGGA
>CAZRAT010000028.1:0-2349 GCA_964598185.1 Candidatus Woesearchaeota archaeon
TCATCTTAGAAAAATTGCTTCGCAGACATTTTATATTACAAACGATTTTATCGAAGATTGTGCACTTTAATTGTCTTGCAATAAAGTTCTGGTTTAATAAACTTGCAATAATTCTAAAACCAAAATGTTTAAATAGGAGAATATGCTTATTAGATATAAGTTTATACCAATAAGATATAAAATGGTTCAAGCAACACAAATAAGAAAAGAAATAAGACATTATCCTAATTTGTATACTGTTTTAATGGTAGAAGATACTTTAAGAGAGGCAGAAGAACTTCTAAATTTAGCAGAACTTAAAAAAAGACTGCCACGCAAAGTAATGCACCAGACCTTGCTTCAAATATTAGATTACTTGCAAATAAGCGGAAAAATAATTATTGGAACAAAAGGCATTCTTTGGGTATTTGCTGAGAGAAAAGATTTAAACAAATTAATAAAAAGAGGAACAGAAATATGAATAAACCTGTAAAGGTTATTTTACTGGACGAAGCAGATAAAGAATACAGAAGATTAAATGAAATAATCGGGAAGCAAATAAAAGAAGGAAAAGAAAACACAGAAGAGATGCAATTGCTAAAATCAATAAAACAAAAAAGAGATTTTATCAAAGCAAACCCTTTTTATGGAGACAATATTAAAAAAAACAAATCCCAAAAAATTACAAGGTTCAAAATTTATGGAGGGTAGAACTTACTGGTTATTGGAGAATGCTTTATACTATTAAAGGAGACCAAATCGAAATAATATGCTTTGTTCTTGACATTCTTAATCATGATGATTACGACAAAAAATTTGATTATAAAAAAAGATAATCATAATTTAATTGTAAATTTAAGAAAAAGAAAAAATTTGTTAATGGTTAGCGCAGGCGACAATGTTTTGGTGAGTTTGCAATTTTAGTTAATTATTTAAATTAGAAAATATTAATTTTAATATGAAAAAGAAAAAAGTGGTTAAAAAGTTAGACAAGCAAGTTAAAATGTTTTTGGTGATTGCAGTTGTCCTCGCTGTTGTTCTGGTTTTCCTTTGCGTCCAGAACATATTATTGAAAAAAGAAATGAAAGAATTGGAAAGACAAGAAGATATAAAACTTGGGGAAGGAATAGATGATTTTGTTGGGATAATTATTGAAAAAGTAGATACCTGTCTTCCTGTGCAGCTTATGTCAAGAAATAATTCTGCAATTGTTTTAGGGATTCAATGCTTGGACAAGAAATAAATAAGAATATTTTTATAATTATTATGGTGCCCACAAAAAAGAAATATTTATAAATGTGGGCACCTATATTTTATTATGTATGTTGAAAAAAGAAAGTCTGGAAAGAATATAAAATATTATTTAGTTCATTCTTATCGGGAAAAAGATAAAGTAGAAAAAATAAGAAAATATCTTGGGACTAATCTTTCTAAAAAAGAATTAGAAAAAAAGAAGGAAATAGTTGAGAAAATAATATTAGAATTATTAGAAGAAATAAATACCAAGGTATTCTTTTTTAGTTTAACAAAAAAACAAATAGAAAAGTTAAATGAATATAAAATAAAGGTTGTTCATTTAAACGAAAAAGAGTGGGCAAACTTTACAGAAGATTTTGTTTTTAATACTAATGCTATTGAAGGTTCTACTATTTCTGAAGAGGAAGTTTCAGAAATTCTCCATAAGAAAAAAGCTGAAAATGCCGAAGAGATTGAGACAAAAGGGGTTGCAAAAGGGTTGGAATATATAAGAAAAACAAAAGAAGATTTGTCTTTAGATTTATTGTTAAAATTGCATAAGTTTTGTTTTGATGGTTCAAAAGATTTTGCAGGGAAATTCAGGAAGGTTAATGTTGTTGTGAAGAATTCTGCTGGACAGGTTCTTCATTCTGGTGTCCTGAAAGAAGAACTTAGGGAGTATCTAAATGATTTTATAGAATGGTACAAAGAAAATAAAAATAAATTTAAACCATTGGTTTTGGCGGCGATAATTCACAATCAATTTGAGTACATACATCCGTTTCAGGACGGGAACGGGCGGGTTGGAAGGTTATTATTGAATTTTATTTTGGTAAAAAATAATTATCCTCTGATAAATATTATGCTTGAAGACAGGGCAGAGTACTATAAAACTTTGCAAGAATATTCTAAAAAAGATAATTTAAAATCAACATTAAATTTTTTAATTAAACAATACAAGAAGACAATTAAAGAAGTGTCCAAGAAAAAGAAGTAGTCTTGAAACAATGATTGTTTGTTCTATATTGAGAAAGTTTTTAAATATAGAATGTTAAGAAGATGAATGGATAACCATAAAGGTCATAACCACAAGGGTCACGAGAACCTCTTACGAGGCGAGAACCTCTTACGAGG